>DBVO01000034.1:195-3902 GCA_002308215.1 Christensenella sp. UBA1262 | reverse complement strand
AGATGTGCAAAATAAATACGCTTAGCGTATTTGCCAGCCATACTTGGCAAATCATTAAATCTTCCCGCTCCTAAACTACCTGTGCAGAACGTAATACCATTATGCATATTAGGAACAGCAGCAAAGAGCTTATCATAATCTTCCTCTTTGCATATAATTCGTGGAAGTCCAAACATATCCCATGGTGGATCATCTGGATGAATTGCCATATTTACGCCTGCCTCATCACACGCTGGCATAATTGCCTTTAAGAAGTACACAAGGTTCTCAAACAATTTCTCATGAGTTATTCCTTTATACTCTTCGAGTAAATTGTTAAGTTCATCGGTTGAATAACTCTCATCCCAACCTGGCAAATGAAGATTCTTTGGATCAAGTTTAAGAAGTGTGTCATGATTATAAGCAAGCGATGTGGATCCATCTTTATGTTTAAAGTACAAATCCGTACGAAGCCAATCAAATACAGGCATAAAGTTATAACAAATGCACTTCACACCAACTTTTCCACAATTAAGAATATTTTGCTTGTAAGCTTCGATGTATTTATCACGAGTTGGCTTACCAAGTTTGATATCTTCATGTACAGGAACAGATTCTATAACTTCCATCTCTAAGCCTGCATCATTGGCAAGTTTTCTTAAATGCTCAAGTTTTTTCACGTCCCATACTTCACCAACAGGAGTATCATAAACAGCTGTTACAACCCCAGTCATCCCTTGAATCTGTTTAATGTAGTTAAGTGGGATGCAATCTTTTTCGCCATACCATCTAAACGTCATCTTCATAAGCCAAGCACCTCTTTAACGTTATAATAGGCTAAATCTTTTGCGAGTAAAATAGCACTTTGTTCATCATATTCTCCACTATCCACTTTTTCTCCAATGAAAGAAGCAAGAATTCTGCGGTAAAAATCAAAACGAACATAAGAACTAAATGATCGACTATCTGTTAACATACCAAGATTTGTTCCCAAAACAGCATATTCACTGACTGATTCTAACTGACGTTTAATTCCACACACGGTATCATTAAACCACCAAGCAGCTCCAACTCTGACATTTGGGAAAGCGCCAGATAATGTGCAAAGTGGACGCAAATAAGCATCATTTAATGGATACAAAACAATATTTGGAAGTCCACCGAGTTTATGAAGCATTATATCTAATAAAACAGCAAGCTTATCAGTATCAATTGAACTTCTGAAAATATCAAAACCTGCATCTTTTCCAATCTCTCTTAATGCTAAAGCATTAACATTACGGAAAGTACCAAAATGCAATTGCAAAAGAATATGTTTTTGATAACATTTTTCAATAAGCCATTCAAGATTTGATGTATCGTCAAAATCATCAAAACCATGGTCTGCAATTTTGCAACCACGTGAAATAAAATAATCAAGTCTTTCTTCTAAAGCTTTTTTGCTAACTTTTTTAGCAAAGCAAGCATCCGGACGAAACGTTGGACGAACTTCTACTCCATTGATAATGCCATGATTCTCAAGCGTTGAGAATGGATCATCAGTTGTAGCAATGTATTGAACTTTAAATTTATCGAGCAAATTTTTTACGCTAATAGACTTAAGAACACTATTTGCTTTGTCCCAAATTCTCTCTGCACTATCTTTATTCAAAGGCTCATGAATATCAAAAATCTGGACTAACTCCATATGAGTCCAGTAATATAGCGGATTGCCAATAAGCTTAGGCATTATTTCAGCATATTTCAAAAACTTTTCTTTAAAAGTTTTATCACCTGTGATATAGGCTTCATCAACACCACAAAGACGCATTGCACGCCACTTATAATGGTCACCAGCAAGCCAAAGCTCGCCAATATTTTCAAAGCGCTTATCAGCCTTGATTTCTAATTCATTGAGATGACAATGATAATCAATAATTGGCAAATTTTTGATCTCAGAATAAATCAATTCTGCAGATTTGCCGTTAAGTAAAAGTTTTTCATCAAAAAAAGCCATAAACGTTCGTCCTTTATGTACTTTTTTTATTGTAGCACAATAAAACTTGAGAGTAAACCCTAAAAACGCAAATATAAAAGACAAATTGAAATAATTGTTAATTAAAAAAATCCCAAAGCATTTTGCTTTGGGATACCGACTAATTAAATATTTTACTATAATTCAATGACATTTCCTTCGGATTTATATGCAGATAAGACTAGTTTTACAGCTTTAGCACCTTCTCTTCCATCAATCCAAAACTTTTCGCCATTTGCTACAGCACCGTAAAAATCACGAATAATTTTTTCATGACCATTTCCGTAAGATTCTTTTCCGAACCACTCAGGATCTTTATCTATGTCTACTAAATTCCCGTCAATTTTAACTTCTTCTGGCGTAATAGCTAAAACACTATTATTGTAGAAAAACCGTAATTCTATCGGCATATCTTTAGGAGATGTGTTCGTTGCAAAGAGTGTGAATTTATGCTTTCCGAAGAAATCAATTACAGCTGTATCTTCAACTTCTATAACATCTTTTAATGAGCGATTAAATGTGCCCCCTATAACCTTTTCTGGTTCGCCAACTATCCATTGTAGAAGATCCAAAGTATGGATTGCTTGATTAATCAAAACTCCTCCACCTTCTGTTGCCCACTTGCCGCGCCAATCAGCCGAATCATAATACTTTTTATCTCTATGCCATCTAACAAACCCAAAAGCAAAATCAACTTTTTTGTCTTTAAGGAAGTTTTTAGCGTACTGGCTAGTGTTATTATAACGGTTTTGGAAACATACACCAAGTTGAGCTTTGGATTCTTTTTCTGCTTTAAGAATTAAATCAATATCTTCACTATTTATGCACAAAGGCTTTTCACAAAGAACATTTATCCCCTTGTTAAGAGCATAAATTACCATTTCTGCATGCAAATAATGAGGTGTACACACATGTACAACATCGATTTGCTCTGAGTCGAGCATTATTCTATAATCCAAATACTTTTTTACGCCTTCAAGTTCGCCAAGTTTTTCTGTGTCTATATCACACACTGCGACTAAGTCCTCGCCCTGCTTTTTTAAGACCTCATAATGAACTTTACCTATAACTCCAAGACCAATAATTGCAGACTTCATATAAGCAATCCTTATTTGTTACCACGGAACGTGTAACCTTCTTTTTGATAAACTTTTAATTGTAAATTAAGTTGCTCAATAAATTCCTTGTTTGAAGTAGTACGGACAAGCATATTAAGTATGTTTTCAGTTGCATCAACATTGTCTGTATTTGAAAGCAACTTACGAATGCCCCACATACCTTCTAACTCGCTTGCTGTAAGTAAAAGTTCTTCTTTTCTTGTTCCACTCTTTGCAAGATCAATTGCTGGGAATATACGTTTTTCGCTAAGACGTCTGTCAAGATGGATTTCCATGTTACCAGTTCCCTTGAATTCTTCGTAGATGACATCATCNNTCCATACGGCTACCCGTATCGATAAGAGCGGTTGCGATGATAGTTAGAGAGCCACCATTTTCTATATTTCTTGCAGAGCCGAAGAAACGTTTAGGACTATGTAATGCGCCAGGATCAATACCACCTGATAATGTTCTACCCGTTGGTGGAATTGTTAAGTTATAAGCTCGTGCAAGTCTAGTCAAGCTATCTAACAAAATTACAACGTCTTTACCATTTTCAACAAGTCGTTTTGCTCTATCGAGCAACATCTCTGCAGTTTTGGTATGATGTTCTGGAA
>DBVO01000034.1:0-155 GCA_002308215.1 Christensenella sp. UBA1262 | reverse complement strand
TCTGTAACTTCTTCAGGTCTTTCATCGATAAGTAACACTTTAAGCTCTATTTCTGGATAATTCTTTGAAATTGCATTAGCAATCATCTTAAGAAGTGTTGTTTTACCGGCTTTAGGTGGAGAAACAATAATACCACGTTGACCTTTTCCTATTGG
>DBVO01000032.1 GCA_002308215.1 Christensenella sp. UBA1262 | reverse complement strand
GCACAAAATCTTGTGTATATATTGAAAAATGACATCTCTTAATATATATAGTGTAATAAAAATAATTGTTGACAATATTAAACTTTATTGAATAAAATATTATATAGAGAGCATTTATAGCTAGATATACTGCTCAAACAGACATATAGGAGATGATTTCATGCAAAAAGTAGCCTTCATTTTTTCTAATTGCGTATTAACATTTTTCTTAGTGTTTTTAGCATTGTTTAATTTCTCCCCCACATTTGCATTAACAATATCTTCAACACCACATTATAGCCATGCATTTACATACAACAATACCAGCGGCTATTGGTATGAGTATGATGCTACGGTAGATAGCCTTCTTACTGATGATGCAGTATCGGCAACATATATTTCATCAACAAATAAAAGTTTGTTTTTATCATACTGGGTTGATAATCATGCAGAGCAAGAAACATTTATTGCAGATAATTATAATGTTACAAAACTGGCTGATGCTTCAAAATATTATAATTGCCATTCATATGCTTGGCTTTGTAATGATACAGATTACAATAGTTTCTGGGTGGACAATCCAATAAATTTTTATACTGATAATAGTTATTATGAAGTTAGTTCCCCAACATTAGGAGATATAATATGTTATTTGAATAATTCTAACATTATACACTCTGGAATAATTGTTGGTATTACAAATTATTATAACTCCGCAACTGGCAACCTTCTTTTGGGAGATATAGACAAATATATTGTGGACTCAAAGTGGGGAGAAAATGGTCTTTATAGACATACTGGATATGAGTGTCCTTATACTTCATTTATTGCCGACCATCATTTATACGATGATTTGACCCCATATGCAACGTCAGTTAAATACTTTAGAAGACAAGTGCCGCTCGTTTATACACAATATAATGATTACCAGCACACTTACTCGTGCGGCCTCGGGCATACTCACTATGAATCTCATACTTGGACACTATATCTTGGCAATGGTGTAGGAGATCAACCAATGTACTTCACTATGTATCAATGCACAAAATGTGGCGCATTAAAATTTGGGAATATGTTTTGATACTTTGAGGTGAACATGAAAAAACTATTTGTCTTTTTTATAATTCTGTGTGGAATAATGTGCATTCTTGTTGGATGCGCTAATGAAACTACTGAAAAACAAAATAAAACCAAACCCATCACCCAAGTATTAAGCCAAGAAGAAATACAATTAATTGATTCAGCATCCGATATTGAATTAGTTAGATATTTGGGGAGTCTTTATTCATACCCACCCAAAAGTTATATAGTCCCAAACAATGAATTATCTTTTGTTAAAGATAAAACAAAAGATTTGTTAAATGCTATTGGAGAATTAAAAGAAGAATATCCATACAGCAGCATCTCAATAAATTTAGGTGGCGCATCTTTTGAAGAACCACAACTGAGTATAACAGGTTATATAGCGATCACTATAAAAAGCGATAACCTGGCGCTCAAAATTAGAACTGAAGGCCACGTGTTATCAATATGCAGAAGGTATAGTGTTGAGTATTATACATTGTCAGAAAACATGTCTCAAATAGCAAAAGCGCTTGAAGAATTGATGCATTTTTGGGAATAAATAGTTCCTTAAAAAACTAATATGTCGCAATTTTGTAAAAATCATGATATAATTCAAAATAAATGATTAAAACTATAATTTATTATTGTTCAAACACAAATTAAGTAAACTAATTTGAATAACAAGCATTTATTAAAACGGTAGCACATGCATCAAGATCCAATCCACTCTCAATTGAACCCGAACGAATAAGTTGGTAGGCCTCTGCTCCGATCATAGATGCGTTGTCTGTGCAATATTTAAGTTTTGGATAATGAACATCACAACCTTGTTTAGCAAGCTTATCAAACTCAGATCTAAGCAATAAATTTGCGCTTACACCACCCGCAACGGCAATCTTTTTAATGCCAGTTTGCTTTATTGCACGATTAAGAACATCCACTAATTGATTAACGGCTGCTTGTTGGAAACTTGCTGCTACATCAGCCTTTGGCACCTCTATTCCCTTTTGATCAAAGCTATGTACAAGGTTTATAACATATGTCTTTAGTCCACTGTAACTGAAATACAATTCATTTGTGTGATGTGGAAGCGGGCAATCAAAACGAGGAGTCCCACACTTTGCCAGTTTTTCAATTTCAGGCCCACCAGGATATGGAAGTCCCAACACTCTTGCAACTTTATCAAAAGCCTCACCCGCTGCATCATCTTTGCTTTGTCCCAAAAGCTCAAGCTTTTGATAGTCTGCAACTTTAACAATAGCGGTATGACCACCACTTGCTAGCAAACAAAGATATGGTGGTTCAAGATCGCTATCTATATAGTTTGCAGCAATATGTCCACGAATATGTGATACAGCAAAAAGTGGCTTATGCCAGGCATAGGCCAATCCCTTAGCAAAGTTAACACCAACAAGCAACGCACCAAGCAAACCTGCTCCGTACGTGACTGCAATAGCATCGATGTCATCTTTAGTCATATGCGCTTGATCAAGAGCTTCTTTAACCACATTTTCAATGGCGAGTGTGTGATTTCTACTTGCGATTTCTGGCACAACGCCACCAAAACGGCGGTGAATTTCTATCTGAGTTGCAATAACATTTGCAAGAACTTCTCTGCCGTTTTTAACGATTGCGCATGCTGTCTCATCACAACTTGATTCAATTGCAAGCACTATTAAATTTTCTTTGTTAGAAAGACTGTTCATTTGCTGTTTTTTCGTATATCTAACCGGTTATTTTTGAATTGATGATAATTTCAAATATTCATTGATGAAGCCGTCTAAATCGCCATCCATTACTGCTTGCACGTTACCAGTTTCATAATTCGTACGATGATCTTTAACCATAGTATATGGGCAGAAAACATAAGAGCGAATTTGGCTACCCCATTCAATCTTTTTAAGTTGGCCACTGATTGCAGCTGCTTCCTCTTCACGTTCACGCTCACGCTTTTCTATGAGCTTTGAACGAAGCATTTGCATTGCCATTTCACGGTTTTGGATTTGGCTGCGTTCATTTTGGCAAGCTACTATAATACCTGTTGGAATGTGAGTAATACGGATAGCACTCTCTGTCTTATTAACGTGTTGCCCGCCTGCACCACCAGAACGATATGTATCTACCTTCAAATCTTCTGGGCGGATCTCAATTTCGCTTGTATCTATGATTTCAGGCATAACTTCAAGTGAAGCGAAGGATGTATGACGTCTTGCATTTGCATCAAAAGGAGAAATACGTACTAATCTGTGCACGCCTTTTTCTGCTTTGAGATAACCATAAGCATTATCTCCTTCTACTCTAAATGTTACGCTCTTAATACCAGCTTCATCGCCAGCAAGGAAATCAAGTTCTGTAAGTGTCCAACCTGTACGTTCTACATACCTAGAATACATACGATAAAGCATGGAGCACCAGTCTTGTGCTTCAGTGCCTCCTGCACCTGCGTGTAATGTAAGAATTGCATTTAAACTATCATACTTGCCACTGAGTAATGTTGAAAGAGATAAGCTCTCTACGTGCTCACTAAGTTCAGCAATGCCGGCAACAAGATTATCGTCTTCGGATTCGTCTCC
Organism: Christensenella sp. UBA1262; assembly: GCA_002308215.1. GTDB lineage: Bacteria > Bacillota > Clostridia > Christensenellales > CAG-917 > CAG-475. Next base: position 19,961 of record DBVO01000032.1, on the reverse strand, counting down.
TTCTAACTCAACGATATCAACTGTATCAATCATATCGTCGATGCGGGCAATCATCTTTTCGAACTTTTGAATCTTACTTTGAAGTTGGCTAATTTCTTTGGATACCTTCTTTGCATTATCTGCATCATTCCAAAAGCCATCAGCATTTTGTTCTTCTTCTAATTCTTTGATTCTTGCGCGGCATTTATCTGGATTAATGCTCTCATATGCACGTACCATTTCAGCACGCATATCTTTCAATTTGTATCTTTGTTCGTTATAGTCAATCATAATAATTTATCCTTTGTAAAAACCATATCAGCTTGTTTATCATTCTATTTTCAGATGATAAACCATTTTTTGTGTATAATGCTACTTAAAATACACATCTACTAATGCTTCTTGTTTCTTACAAAACTTCTTGTGTTTGCTTGACTCATAGCTGCGTTTCTTGCGCGCTCCATTTGCTCTTCTTTTTTGCGTCTTTGTTCAACAGTTGCACTATAATATGGCATCTTCATAAGCACAGATGCTGTCCCTACGTGAATGCTATTTACCATATCATCAAACATATCCCAACCTTCTTGACGATAAGCAAGAACTGGGTCACGTTGGCCAAGGCCACGGAGACCGATACCACGACGTAATACATCCATGGACTCAATATGGTCTATCCACTTGGAGTCAACTGTCTTCAACAAGACAAGTCTTTCCACTGCTCTAAAGTCTATGCCGTTTGCTTTAGCATCTTCTTCTTTTGCTTCATAATCTTTAAGAGCTATATCCATAACGGCTTCTTTAAGTTTATAAACATTGAAGCATGAACAAAGGTCTATATCCATAAGGTTTGTGCCTTCTGGAAGCATTCTGTGTTCAAGTTCTTGGTTGAATGCCTCATAATCCCATGTTTGATAGTCAATCTTATAATTTGCATGTGTGCTTATAATTTCTTCTGCCAAATCATCTATCATATCAAGAATTTGATCATGAACATCAAGACCATCTAAAACTTTTGCACGTTCTTTATAAATTATCTCACGTTGAGCATTAATAACGTCATCATAGCTAAGAACTTGCTTTCTTGCAGCATAGTTTCTACCTTCTACCATGCGTTGAGCACGCTCAATCTGTTTTGTAATCATCTTATTGGCTATTGCTTGATCTGGTGGCAAATTAAACATAGTTGTGACTGCTTTAAGTCTATCTCCTCCAAAAATTCTAGCAATATCATCTTCAAGTGAGATATAGAATACGGAACTACCTGGATCTCCTTGACGACCAGCACGACCACGGAGCTGATTATCTATACGTCGAGATTCATGACGCTCTGTGCCAATAATATGAAGGCCACCGGCTTCAATTACCTTCTCTTTTTCTGCATCACAATTTGCTTTGAATGATTCATAATGATGCTTAAAGGCTTCTTTAGCCTTTATAACATCTGGATTGTCACTCTTTAATGGAGATACAGCGGCTTCAATAAGTTCAAGTGGGAATCCGTCTTTTTCCATCTTTTGTCTTGCTTGGTACTCAGGGTTACCACCCAACATGATATCGGTACCACGACCAGCCATATTTGTTGCAATAGTAACTGAATTAAGTTTACCTGCTTGAGCAATTATTGCAGACTCTTGTTTATGGTTCTTTGCATTGAGTACATGATGGTATATTCCCTTTTTATTTAATATCTTGCTAAGATTTTCAGATTTTTCAACGCTTACAGTACCAACAAGTATTGGTTGGCCATTTGCATGATGATCTATGATATCTTGAACAATTGCATCAATTTTGCCATTTATTGTTGTATAAATTTGATCTTGTTCATCAAATCTTTGTGATGGCTTGTTTGGTGGAATTGTTACAACATCCAATGCATAAATATCTTTGAATTCGTCTTCTTCTGTCTTAGCTGTACCAGTCATACCGCTGAGTTTCTTGTACATTCTAAAGAAGTTTTGGAATGTAATTGTAGCAATCGTACGATTTTCATCTCTAATAACAACGTGTTCTTTTGCTTCAATAGCTTGATGCAAACCTTCGCTGAAACGACGGCCAATCATAACTCTTCCTGTAAACTCATCGACTATAAGAACTTCACCTTCATTAACTATATAGTTAATGTCGCGCTTCATAATATAGTTCGCTTTGAGTGCTTGTTGGATATGATTGTTGAGTTCGATATTATCTATATCTGTAAGATTATCAATCCTGAAAAACTTTTCTGCTTCTGCAACACCTTTATCTGTGAGCATAACTGTTCTTTCTTTTTCATTGATTGTAAAGTCTACATCCTCAGGTATTTCTTCTGGCTTTTTCATCAATTTGCTTTCTGGCTCACTAACTACAAAACCTTTGCATTTCTTTGCAAAACGATCTGCCTGTATATAAAGCTCATTTGATTTATCTCCTCTACCAGAAATTATAAGAGGAGTTCTAGCTTCATCTATAAGAATTGAGTCAACTTCGTCGACAATAGCAAAGTTAAGCTCACGTTGAAGCTTTTGAGCCTTTGATGTAATCATATTATCCCTAAGAAAATCAAAGCCGAGTTCGTTATTTGTACAATAAGTGATATCTCTAAGGTATTGTTGCTGTTTAACTGCTGGATGCATTTGAGGAACAATAACACCTACTGATAAGCCAAGGAACGTATAAAGCTTACCCATCCAGTTTGCGTCACGGACTGTCAAATAATCGTTAACTGTGACAACGTGTACGCCTTTCCCCTCAAGTGCATTGAGGTATGCTGGCATAGTAGCAACAAGTGTTTTACCTTCACCAGTGGCCATTTCTGCAATTCTTCCTTGATGTAGAGCAATACCACCCATAATTTGCACAAAGAATGGACGGAGGCCCAAAACTCTGTCTGCAGCTTCACGGCAAACAGCAAATGCTTCTACTAAAATATCATCGAGCGTCTCACCATTTTGCAAACGCTCTTTAAAAACAGGCGTCATTGCTTTAAGCTCATCGTCGGACATTGCTTGATATTTTGATGCTAAAGCATCAACTTTCTCTGCGATTTTCCTAAGTTTCTTTAATCTTGATTTGTTTTCGTCAAAGAGTGCCATAATATCTCCTTTTCGACTTTCTATATTATTTATATGATTATTCTATAAGGCTATTATTAATCATATATTAAAAATTCGTTTTTTGCTATAATTTTGAAGAATGTTATTCTTCAATTATTTCTATTTTGACATCTTGTTTTTCAATCATCAGCTTTTGATCGTGCTTCATTTCTTTTTCTTCATCTGAAGTAACTTCTTTCTTAGGATTGAAAACATCAACTGCGCATACTAATGCATTTACGCTATTCGCTCCTGCTGCGAGTAATGTTTTTGCTGATTCATTAATTGTTACACCAGCAAACATAATATCATCTACAACAAGAATATTCTTTCCTTTTATATCATCAGAAACGCATTGAAACGCTTCGTCATATTTATTTTTGCGATCCTCTATATCGATTATCTTCTTTGGTGGAGTTTCTTTAACTTTAATTAGTGCAGGGATAACTGGTAAATCCAATTTTTCCGCTACAGCATTTGCTAAAAGCTCAGACTGATTAAAACCGCGTTTCCTCTGTTCCTTTTTAGTCATAGGGACAAAAACAACAGCATCGGCTTCCATTTCATTTGCTTTATAACAATCAGCCATCATAATTGCTAATGTATCAGCTATATATTTTTTCCCTAGATATTTCATTTCATAGATTAGTTCCTTCGCAACACCTTCATATATTAAAGGCGAACGAGAATAACCAAATGAATATGCTTCCTCTCTACATTTTGAACAAACTGGCTTGTCATCAACCAAAGGTGCTCCACATACTTTACATACAGGGCCAGAGATCAAAGGCAGTTTTTCCATGCACTTAGCACAAAGACGATATTTCGTGTCAACAACAAGTTCACCACCGCAAGCATCGCAAGTGATGTTCTTTGGGAAAAGTGCGTCATCAACAACCTTTAAAAACTTTTTGACAAAATCAAGTTTCATTAAAACCTCTTTGATGCCTCTGCTATAAGATTTAAAAGTAGCGAGTATCTTCTTGCTGTTTCGTTGTTACGAATCATACGAGCAATAGTCCCTTTTGACCCAACAATCACAACCAATTTCTTAGCACGTGTCACTGCCGTATAAAGCAAATTTCTTGTTTGCAACATGTAGTTTGCATCAAGCGCAATAACAACACAATCAAACTCACAACCTTGTGATTTATGAATTGTTACAGCATATGCAAGCACAAGCTCATCTAAGTCTTCATTTGCATAAACAGCCACTTTATCATCATCAAAACGCACTGTAAACTGCATAGTCTGCGTGTTGATGCTTTCAATTGTGCCCATATCGCCATTAAATACACCCTTGCCAGAATCTACTCTAAAGTCGGTGATTTGTTTCCATGAAAGGTCATAATTATTGACTACTTGCATAACCTTATCACCCTCACGGAAAATGAAGTCTCCATGTCTAACTTCACGCTTTGATGGTGATGGTGGATTAATTGATTTTTGCAATTCACGGTTGATATTATATATACCAGCTGACCCACGTTTCATTGGGCATAGGACTTGGGTATCTCTAGGTGCTATGCCTGTATACTTTGGCAAACGTTTTGTAACAAGTGTGAGTGTAGNNGTAGCCAATATGTCATCAGCCGAAGTCTTTTCTTCATAGAAGAAATCACTGCTCTTGTTATCTAAATCTGGCATAATGCCTTCATTAATCTTGTGAGCGTTTGGCACAATTTTGCTATCTTCGCTCTGTCTATAGATTTGTGTAAGATAACTTACGTTAAAGACTCCAGATGCGATAAGGTCATGAAGCACATTGCCAGCTCCCACTGAAGCAAGCTGATCTTTGTCGCCGACAAGAATTAAACGTGAACCACGTTTCATTGCTTGAAGTAGCGCACAGAATACATATTCATCAACCATACTGACTTCATCAACAATAACAACATCTTCGAGCAAATGGTTATAATCAGCCTCAGGGCTGAATTCTCTACCAAACTCATCATCGCCCCATGCCAATTCTATTAGACGGTGAATAGTTTTTGCTTCTTCACCAGTCGCTTGCGAAAGTCTTTTTGCTGCGCGTCCAGTTGGAGCACAAAGAGCAACTGATTGTTTCAAATTTTTGAAAAGTCTTAAGATGCATTTTACAATCGTTGTTTTTCCGGTTCCTGGGCCGCCGGTAATAATTTGCACGCCATTTTCGATTGCTTCTTTAACAGCAGAAACTTGATTTGGATGCAAAGTTATTCCTTGCTCGTCTTCAAAACGTTTAATTTCATATTCTACATCTGCTCTATAGTCTGAAGCCTCTGTGCAAAGTTGCATAAGCTTTGTTGCTATAGCTTTTTCCGTGAAATATGCGCTCTTAAGCATGATGGCAATGTGTTCGCCAGTATCATATTGAACAAGGTCACCAAGCATTACCATATCGGCAATGTTATCTTTAACTCTGTCTTCAATATCAACATCAAGAGCAAGTAAAGACACAGAGCTTCTAACAAGATCCTCGTAAGGCAGATAATTGTGTCCAAACTTAGTTGAAGCATCTTTAAGGAGATACGTTAATGCTGCACAAATGCGATAATCACTATCTTTTGCAATTCCCAGCTCACCTGCTATCCTATCTGCTGTTTGAAAACCAACACCAGCAATATCATCAATTAAGATATATGGATTGTTGCGAACTGTTGGAACAGTAAGTGCATCGTATTGTTTATAAATTTTTAGAGCAAGGTTAATTGGTATTCCCAAATCCTGCAAGAAGATTATTGCGTCTTGCATCTTTTGTAGTTTTACATAACTCATGCAAAACTCAGTCGCTCTCTTTAATGAAATTCCTTTGACCTTTGCAAGTTCAACAGGATAATTCATAGCGTTTAAAGAATCGACACCGAATTTATCTACTATTGCCTGAGCAGTAACTGGGCCAAGACCATAAATAAGACCACTTGCTAGAAAATGCTTAATGCCTTCTAAGCGATTTGGCTGTGAAACCCATATCTTGTCTGCAACAAATTGCTTGCCATATATGTTGCGTGATTGGAACTTTCCGTCTACTTTTATATTTTGACCGATACTCAATGGTGGGAATGTTCCGACAACAGTAAAAAGACTGTCCTCGCATCTCATATCGAGGACTGTATAACCAGTCTCTTCACTCCTAAAAATAATGTCTTTAATCTCGCCTTCGAGTATCATTTTGTTTTCCTTTTTGTGTTTGTACAATTACATATTCAAATGTTTATATGCATTATTTAAGCATGTAAAACCTGTTTTTGTGCAATTAAATTATTTTTGTCTTACGCATTATATAAGCAAACGACAGGCTATACTTCGCCTGTCGTTTATCGTTTGCTTATTCAAAAGTTATACTTTGAAAGTGTAGCTTTTACTTCGTCGACTTTATCTGTTTCTTCCCATGCAAAACCTTTTCTACCAAAGTGTCCATAGTTGGATGTTGCTCTATAGATAGGTCTATCAAGGCGAAGATTGTTGATAATTGCAAGTGGTCTAAAGTCAAATACTTCTTTAACAACTTTTGCAAGTATTTCGTCACTTACAACACCAGTGCCAAATGTATCTACGAGAATTGAAACTGGATTTGCCATGCCAATAGCATATGCAACTTGAAGTTCAACTCTCTTACATACACCTGCTGCGACAAGGTTTTTGCAGACATATCTTGCCATATAGCAAGCAGATCTATCAACTTTTGTTGGATCCTTGCCTGAGAATGAACCACCACCATGTGGGCAGAAGCCACCATATGTATCAACAATGATCTTTCTTCCTGTTAGGCCACTATCGCCTGCTGGGCCACCTATAACAAAGCGCCCTGTTGGATTGATATAGAACTTTGTATCATCATCTAGATATTCTTCTGGAATAGCTTTGGTTATTACCTTGTCAATAATTTCACGCTCAATTTCTTCTCTGTCTACATATTCTGCGTGTTGGCAGCTAACAACGACTGTGTCGACTCTAACTGGAACATCATCTTCATATTCAACAGTAACTTGAGCTTTTCCATCTGGGCGCAACCATTCAAGTTCTCCGCTCTTTCTTACTTCTGTAAGAGTTGATGTAAGTTTGTGTGCAAGTGTTATAGGAAGTGGCATAAGCTCTTCTGTTTCATCACAAGCATAACCAAACATCATGCCTTGGTCGCCTGCACCTCTTAAATCATAAACATCACCATCGCTATCGCTTGCATGGTTTACACCTTGTGCGATATCAGGAGATTGCTCTTGAATAGAAGAGATTACAGCACATGTCTTGTAATCAAAACCAAGCGAACTGTCATTGTATCCAATGTCTTTAAGTACGCCTCTTACAATTGTTGGTATATCAGCATAATGTTCGGTTGTAACTTCACCAAACACCATAACCATACCAGTTGTTGCACAAACTTCGATTGCGGTGCGTGCTGACGCATCCTCAGTGAATATATCATCGAGGATTGCGTCTGCAATTTGATCGCAAACTTTGTCTGGATGACCTTCGGTCACGCTTTCAGATGTAAATAATTTTTTGTTCATTAGTCTTCTTCAACGTCCTCAAGAACTGGAACTTCAACTTCTTCTTGTCTTGGTTGTTCTGCAGGAACTGTTGTTATGTTTTTATAGCACTTCATACCAGTACCAGCTGGGATGAGTTTACCGATGATAACATTTTCCTTAAGACCGATAAGTGGGTCAACTCTGTTGTTGATTGCAGCTTCGGCCAAAACTTTTGCGGTCTCTTGGAATGATGCTGCTGAGAGAAATGACTCTGTTGCAAGAGCAGCCTTGGTAATACCAAGAAGTGTGCGCTTTGCATTTGCTGGTTCGCCACCCTTTTCGATTGCTTTTTCGTTTTCATCTTCGTATGTGAAGATATCTACGAGTGTGCCTGGGAGCATATTTGTATCGCCTTGGTTTTCAATTCTTACCTTGCGGAGCATTTGTCTAACAATGACTTCGACGTGCTTATCATTGATTTCAACACCAGCTGTGCGGTATGCGGATTGAACTTCTTTTGCGATATACTCTTGAACGCCCTTAACACCCTTTGCCTTAAGCATATCTTGTGGGTTGATAGAACCACGAGTAAGTGGGTCACCTGCGTTAAGTATTTCACCCTCTGCAACGAGAATGTTAGCATTGTATGGGATTGCGTATGCCTTTGTATCTCCATCTGGACCTGTAACTGTGATTTCACGACGATCTTCTGAAATATGAACGGCACCGCCTGCTTCTGTAATGACAGCTTGTCCTTTTGGCTTTCTTGCTTCGAACAATTCTTCAACACGTGGCAAACCTTGTGTGATATCGTCATCTGTTGCAACACCACCTGAGTGGAAGGTTCTCATTGTAAGCTGAGTACCAGGTTCACCGATGGATTGTGCTGCGATAATACCAACAGCTTCACCAATCTTGACTGGGTTACCTGATGCCATGTTCTTACCATAACATCTTACGCAGACACCATTTCTTGTCTTACATGTAAGGATTGAACGAATAAGGACACCTGGTTGATGATGCATATCTGCACCAGCCTTTTCCCATGCTTCTGTCAAAACCTTATCGATTTCTTTTGCTTTATCTGTTGAAATAAGTGTATCAGCTTCAATAAGGATTTCGCCTGTTTCTGGATTTACAACATCATTAACTGTGTATCTGCCAGCAATTCTATCTGCCATAGACTCAACAATGTTATCTCTACCATTGATTTCGCCACGGATAGCTGTAATGAATGTACCCTTTGTATCGCCGCAATCTTGTTCACGAACAATAACTGAGTGGGAAACATCAACGAGACGTCTTGTAAGGTAACCAGAGTCAGCTGTCTTAAGAGCTGTATCAGCAAGACCTTTTCTTCCACCGTGAGATGAAATGAAGTATTCGAGAACTGACAAACCTTCACGGAAGGATGAGCGAACAGGCAACTCGATTGTTCTACCAGATGGATCCGCCATAAGACCACGCATACCAGCGAGCTGACGAATTTGTCCCATACTACCACGAGCACCAGAATTTGCCATCATCCAAATTGGGTTGAAGTCATCAAGACCTTTTGTGAGTTCGTCTTCGACTTTTTCTTGTGCGTTCTTCCAAATCTTGATGATTTCTTTATAACGTCCTTCTTCTGAGAAAACACCACGTGCATAAAGTCTTTCAACTTTAACAACTTCTGCCTCAGCTTGACGAATAAGTTCTTTCTTGTCTCCTGGGATGTGCATATCGAAGACTGATGTTGTAATAGCACCAATTGTTGAATACTTATAACCAAGAGCTTTAACTTTATCAAGCATCATTGCTGTTTCAGTTGCACCATGGAACTTGAAGCAGTTGTCGATGATTTGTGAAAGTTGTTTCTTACCAATAGCCAAAGCTTTCATGCCGAGTACTTTTTGGATTGATTCTCTAAGTTTGCTGATCTCAAGGAGATGATTCTTGTTATCTGTGATATCAAGGTCACCTCTTGCTTTGATCTCATCAGCGATCTTAGCAACTTGTGCATCACTAAGGTCTTGACGTCTTACTATTGAACGCGCACGTGCGTATGCGTCCTTATCATTTGCATGATTTCTAAAGAGATCAACGATAGCTGCAAATTGCTTTTCATCGATGCTTGCTCTGAGACCCAAGATACCTTCAATTTCAAGTTCGCCAAGGTTTTCTGCTTTAGTTCTATCAACAAATTGATAATCTTGATGAATATTGCTATTGAAGATGCAACGACCAAGAGTTGTATGCAAAAGCTTTGTTTGTTCATTGCCATCAAAGTCAGTGAACTTTGTACGGATGTAGCAAAGTGATTGGAGTGTAAGATCATGATCTTGATACGCCATCATTGCTTCATCAAATGAACTATAGTAATTGCCTTCGCCAAGTGCACCTGGCTTTACTATCGTAAGATAGTAAGAACCGATGATCATATCTTGTGTTGGAACGACGATTGGCTTACCGTCTGAAAGTTTCAAGATATTGTTTGTGCAGAGCATAAGGATTCTTGCTTCTGCTTGTGCTTCGATAGAAAGTGGTACGTGAACAGCCATTTGGTCACCGTCGAAGTCTGCGTTAAATGCGCCGCAGGCAAGTGGGTGAAGTTTGATTGCTCTACCTTCAACGAGCACTGGTTCGAATGCTTGGATACCAAGTCTATGGAGCGTTGGAGCACGGTTCAAAAGAACTGGGTGATCCTTAATGATTTCTTCCAAGATATCCCAAACTTGATTTTTACCTGTATCAACAAAACGTTTTGCGCTCTTGATATTGTGGCAGAGATTTCTCTCAACAAGTTTGTTCATGATGAAAGGCTTAAAGAGCTCGAGTGCCATTTCCTTTGGCAAACCACATTGATAAAGCTTGAGTTCTGGGCCAACAACGATAACTGAACGTCCAGAATAGTCAACACGCTTACCAAGAAGGTTTTGACGGAAACGACCTTGCTTACCACGGAGATAACCTGTCAATGACTTGAGATCTCTATTACCTGCACCAGATACAGCTTTGCCTCTACGACCATTGTCGATGAGTGCGTCAACTGCTTCTTGAAGCATACGCTTTTCGTTTCTAACGATCATGTCAGGTGCGCCGAGTTCTTTGAGCTTTTTAAGACGATTGTTACGATTGATAACACGACGATATAAATCGTTCAAATCGCTTGTTGCATATCTGCCACCATCAAGTTGAACCATTGGACGAAGTTCTGGAGGAAGTACTGGGAGTACATCCATAACCATCCATTCTGGCTTGTTACCAGATTGACGGAATGCTTCGACGATTTCAAGACGCTTAACAGCCTTGATTCTCTTTTGGCCAACTGATGATGCAATGATTTGCTTGAGTTGTTCGCTGTCTTTGTCAAGGTCAACTTCCATAAGGAGTTCCTTAACAGCTTCAGCACCCATACCAACTTTAAAATCATTGACTGAGTATTTTTCAAGCAAGTTTCTGTATTCATTGTCCGTAATGATTTGTTTCTTAGAAATTTCTGAAACATTACCTGGGTCAATGACAATATAGTTTACAAAGTAAACTACTTGTTCAAGTTCCTTTGGTGAAACGTCAAGAAGAATTGCAATTCTTGAAGGAACGCCTCTAAGATACCAAATGTGTGTCACAGGAGTTGCGAGCTCAATGTGACCCATTCTTTCACGACGGACTTTTGATTTTGTAACTTCAACACCGCACTTTTCGCAGATGATACCTTTATATCTAATTCTCTTGTATCTTCCGCAGTGGCATTCCCAGTCACGTGTAGGCCCGAAGATACGTTCGCAGAAGAGACCGTCTCTTTCAGGTTTTTGAGTGCGGTAGTTAATTGTTTCTGGTTTGGTTACTTCGCCATATGACCATTCTCTGATCTTTTCTGGAGAAGCGATACCGATTTGTATAGCATCAAAATTACTTAATTCGTACATACCATACCCTCCTTATTCCTCATCGGAATTGCCGTTCGTACCAAAGATGTCTGACATATCAACTGTGCCTTCTGTGAGAGAAGCAAAGATATTTTCGTCATCATCATCTGTGTCGAACAAGTTGTCGGTGTTCTCTGCTGCGCCACTTGTAAGATCACCAAAGATATTTTCATCAGCCATGATGTCGATTTCTTTGAGTTCTTCATGCTTGCGGTTTTGTGCAGCTTCAAAGTCCATTTCATCCTCGAAGTAGTCACGAAGTTTGACTTCGTCTCTTTCTTCTGTGAGAACCTTGACGTCAAGTCCGAGAGCTTGGAGCTCTTTGACGAGAACTTTGAAGGATTCTGGAATACCTGGTTCGGAGATATTGTTGCCTTTGACGATTGATTCATAAGTCTTAACACGGCCAACAACGTCATCTGATTTAACTGTGAGAATTTCTTGGAGCATATTTGCTGCGCCGTACGCTTCAAGTGCCCAAACTTCCATTTCACCAAAACGTTGTCCACCAAATTGTGCCTTACCACCAAGAGGTTGTTGTGTAACAAGACTGTAAGGACCTGTACTTCTTGCGTGAATCTTATCATCTACGAGGTGATGCAACTTGAGGTAATACATATAACCAACTGTTGCTCTATTTTCAAATGGCTCACCTGTTCTGCCATCATAAAGTTGAATCTTACCATCAACTTCGCCATCTTCATTAACGAGTCCGCATTGTTGGAAGAGACCCTTAATGTCTTGCTCGTTTGCACCATCGAAAACAGGAGTTGCAATCTTCCAATCAAGCATATGTGCGATGAGGCCAAGGTGCACTTCAAGAACTTGTCCGATGTTCATACGTGATGGAACGCCGAGTGGGTTCAACACGATTTGAAGTGGAGTACCATCTGCCATGAATGGCATATCTTCTTTTGGTAATACGCGGGAAACAACACCCTTGTTACCATGACGACCAGCCATCTTATCGCCGACGGAGATTTTTCTCTTCTGAGCAATATATACGCGCACGAGTTTGTTAACGCCAGGGTTGAGTTCGTCTTTGTTCTTTCTTGTGAAGATCTTAACGTCTACAACGATACCTGCGCCACCGTTTGGAACGCGGAGTGATGTATCACGAACTTCTCTTGCCTTCTCACCGAAGATTGCGCGGAGCAATCTTTCTTCAGGTGTAAGTTCTGTTTCGCCCTTTGGTGTGACTTTACCGACGAGGATGTCGCCTGCAACAACTTCACTACCAACTTTAACGATACCATCTTCATCAAGGTTTTTGAGAACTTCATCGCTGAGGTTTGGAATATCTCTTGTGATTTGCTCTTCGCCGAGCTTTGTATCACGGCATTCCATTTCATGCTCTTCAATATGGATTGATGTGTAGAGGTCATCCTTGACAAGTTCTTCACTAATAAGAACAGCGTCCTCATAGTTGTAACCTTCCCAAGACATGAAACCGATGAGCATGTTTCTACCAAGTGCGAGTTCGCCATGATCACAAGCTGGGCCATCTGCAAGAACTGTACCTTCTTGAACGAGTGTTCCGTTTTCATCATACTTTGGTCCGTACACTTTGTCGCCCTTGTTGACGATTGGGTGTTGGTTAATGCATGTAGATTGGTTAGAACGTTCGAACTTTGAAAGGACATATTCGTCTACGCTTCCATCTGGACATTCAACAAGAACTCTGTCACTATCAACATATTTAACAAAACCATCACGCTTTGCAATCTTCAAAACGCCACTATCGTATGCAATCTTGTGTTCAACACCAGTTGCAATCATAGGTGCTTCTGGACGAAGAAGTGGAACAGCTTGACGTTGCATGTTTGAACCCATAAGAGCACGGTTTGTATCGTCGTTCTCGAGGAATGGAATCAATGCTGTAGCAATAGAAATAAGTTGTTTTGGGCTTACATCCATGTAGTCTGCTCTTTCTGCTGGAACTTCACGGATATCCTTTTGAATACGGCAGTTAACACGCTTTCTTACAAATTTGCTGTCATCATCAAGTGGTTCGTTAGCTTGTGCGATAACATATTTGTCTTCTTCATCAGCAGCCATATAAATGACTTCGTCTGTAACTGTTGAATCAACATATTTACCATCCTCATCGTAATGCTTTTCAATCTTTCTATATGGAGTTTCGATGAAACCATATTCATTGACTTTAGCAAATGATGACAAAGATGTGATAAGACCAATGTTTTGACCTTCTGGAGTTTCAATTGGACAAATACGACCATAGTGGGTTGGATGCACGTCACGCACTTCCATACCCGCACGATCACGTGTCAAACCGCCTGGGCCCAAAGCCGACAAACGACGTTTGTGNNTTTTGACCTTCTGGAGTTTCAATTGGGCACATACGTCCATAATGTGAATGGTGAACGTCACGTACTTCGAATGAAGCTCTGTCCCTGTTCAAACCACCAGGACCAAGAGCAGAAAGTTTACGCTTGTGTGTAAGTTCTGCGATTGGGTTTGGTTGATCCATAAATTGAGAAAGTTGTGATGAGCCAAAGAACTCTTTAATTGCACTTGTTACAGGGCGAATGTTGATAAGAGTTTGTGGTGTCAATTCACTTGTGTCTTGTGCTGATGCCATTCTCTCCTTAATGACTCTTTCAAGACGGGAAATACCAATACGGAATTGGTTTTGCAAAAGCTCACCAACAGCACGTACACGACGGTTTGCCAAGTGGTCGATGTCATCGAGTGTGCCGATGCCATGGCGAAGACCAAGGTTATAGTCTTGGATTGCCACGATATCATCGAGTGTGATGTGCTTATAAACAAGTTCATCAACAGAAGAACGAATTGCAAGCAAGAGTTCATCTTTATTTGCACCAAATTCTTCAATGATTTTCTTGAGGTTTGGATAATAAACTTTTTCTGTAATACCAAGTGCTCTTGGATTGCAATCTACAACTGCATCAAGATCAAGCGTGTTGTTACCAATAACTTTAAACTCTTTTTGTTCGCCTTTTTCATCGACATATTGGAGCCACACAACATTGACTGCATTGTTTTGGATCTCTTTGCCTTTTGCTTCAGAAATCACTTCGCCTTTTTGAGCAAGGATTTCACCTGTAAGTTCGGATACTACATCACGTGCGAGTTTGTATCCAGCAATACGAGTACCAATTGCAAGTTTTTTATTGTATTTATATCTGCCAACTTTTGCAAGATCATAACGCTTGTAATCATAGAATGTGTTGTGGATAAGGATGTTAGCACCTTCAACAGTTGGAACTTCGCCTGGACGCAAACGGCGGAAGAGGTCGATCTTACCTTGTTCTTCATTCTTACAGTTTACATCTTTTGCGCAAGTGTTGATGATCATATCATCGCCACCAAACAACTCAATGATTTCCTCATCTGTGCCATAGCCGAGAGCACGAATAAGTGTTGTTGCAGTGATCTTTCTTTGTCTGTCTACATGAACCCATTGGATATCGTTTTGGTCTTGCTCGTATTCAAGCCAAGCACCACGGTTAGGAATAACTTGGTTGAAATAACGTGGAATACCATTCTTGTCAAGTTCCTTTGTGTTATAAACACCAGGAGATCTAACAAGTTGGCTAACGATAACACGTTCCGCACCATTGATAACAAATGAACCAGATTCTGTCATGAGTGGGAAATCGCCCATGAACACTTCTTGTTCTGTCACTTCACCATTCTCATTGTTTGTGAGCTTAGCTCTTACACGAAGAGGAATGGCATAGGTTGTGGAATGGTCCTTGCATTCTTTGACAGAATACTTAGGTGTACCTTCGAGAGTGTGAGACAAAAATTCCAGTTTGAGACGGCCAGCGAAGTCATTGATTGGAGAATAATCTTGTAATACTTCTCTGATGCCCTCATCGATAAAGTTCGCATAGGAATCTTTCTGCACTTCAATAAGATACGGGATTGGCAACACGTCTTTTATCTTAGAAAAGTCGCGTCTTTCTGTTGTTCCGTACATCTTGTTGTGAATTCTTTCGGACATTATATTCACTCCTTAAAAAAATTACATTGTCGGGATTGATTCGAGTTTGAATTGCCGATCATTTTTCAATTCTCCGAAAAATAATTTTTTCTAACCAATTTTTTTGGTTATTTTATTGGCTCAAAATTTCTCGTCAATCTTTTGATTTTGTCGGTTTTCCGACCTATATACTACGTATTTACAACCCCCTACCCCCAAAAACCAATGGCTTTGGGGGCAGTTGAGCGTATAAATGGACAATTTTCAATTATATTATCTTTTGTCAAGCCTGTCAAGCCTAAAAATGTCGTATAATGCCCTATTTTTACCACAATATTTGGTATTAATAATATTTTTTAAAAGT
This sequence comes from Christensenella sp. UBA1262, assembly GCA_002308215.1. Taxonomy (GTDB): domain Bacteria; phylum Bacillota; class Clostridia; order Christensenellales; family CAG-917; genus CAG-475. The sequence goes on along the minus strand of DBVO01000032.1, from coordinate 4,218 downwards.
CCTTAAAAGAATAATATTTCTTGCAATTTACGTTGCTATAGGTTAAAATACTTGTATGAGAATTGACAAGTTTTTAAAAGTATCAAGAGTTATAAAAAGAAGAACTGTCGCAGCTGATGCATGCGATGGTGGCAGAATTGAAATTAATGGCAAAATTGCTAAACCGTCAAAAGACGTAAAAGTTGGCGATGTTGTCAAAGTATCGTTCGGCAATAATGCTATGACATTTGAGGTTTTGTCTATTGATGAACATCAAACAAAGCAATCCGCAGAAACTATGTATAGACTTCTCTAATTGAGGTGCGTATGAAATACAATGTTATTTTAACAGCAGCAGGCTCAAGCCAAAGATATGGAGTGAACAATAAGCTTTTTGAACCATGTGGATCAACAAGAGTTATTATTGAAGCTATTAAACCATTCTTAGAGTTTGAAGATGTAACAAAAGTTATTGTCGCAATACATCCAAGCTTTAGTGATGAATTTTTAAATCTTCTTGAGCTCTATAAGCTTCATGAAGACAAACGTATTAAATTGCAAGTTGGCGGAGAAACCCGCACAAAAACAGTTAAACATGCACTTGCTGCAATAGAAGATGACTGCGATTATGTTCTTATACATGACGCAGCTCGTCCTTTTGTAACAAAAACCCTCATTGAAAAAGTAATTGAAGGCGCAAAAGAAGCTGGTGCAGCATTGCCACTTCTTTCAATAACAGATTCTATTGTTCATGTAAAAGGTGACGACTTAACACCAAAAGACAGAAATGAATTCAAGCGTGTTCAAACACCAATATGTGTTGAGACCTCTCGCCTATTATCAGCGTACGGTAAATGCAAGAAAGATTTCCTTGATGACATAACTGTTTTACAAACATATGCAAAAGGCCCAGTCAAAATCATAGATGGCGACAAACGCAATATTAAAATCACATATAAAGATGATCTTGCACCTGCTCCACTTGAATTCTCTCATGACTATGGTGCCAACCCAACAAAGAATTGGCAAATCGAAGATGCATTGGTGTCTCGCACAGGCGTAGGTTATGATATCCACCGTCTTCAAGTTGGCGAAGGGATAAAACTCCTTGGCGTTGAAATTGAATGCCCGTTCTCATTCGTAGCACACAGCGACGGTGATGTTCCTGTACATGCAATCATGGATGCAATCCTCTCAGCAATAGGAGACCCAGACATTGGGCACCTATTCCCTGTTAATGATCCTCAATACGATGGAGCAGATAGCATGGAGCTACTCTCACAAGTTGTCGCACGCGCATACAATAAAGAATATATTGTGCGAAATGTGTCCGTATGCATAATTGCCGAGAAGCCAATGATTGCACCACACATCGATGCTATGAAACGTAACCTATCTACAGCATTATCACTCCCTGTCGATCATATCGGAATCTCAGCTACGACCAATGAGCAAGTAGGTGCTTTGGGCAATTCTCAGGCTATAGCTTCATTTGCATCCGTACTACTCAGCAAAACTATTTAATCCAAGCAAATATTAAACTGGGTTTATGAAACAGAAAAGTATGATTAATATAAAACCACTCGAAAGAGTGGCTTTATTTTTTATCAAATTAAGTATATAAAAAGCAGGACGATGAGTCCTGCTTAATATTTTTAACTTTGCGAAACGATTAACGCTTGCTGAATTGTGGTGCTTTACGAGCTTTATGGAGACCATATTTCTTACGCTCTTTAGCTCTTGGGTCACGTGTGAGATATCCTTCTTTCTTAAGAATTGCTCTGTATGCTTCTGCATCTGCTACGCAGAGTGCTCTTGCGATACCGTGACGGATTGCACCTGCTTGACCAGTAAATCCACCGCCCTTAACGTTTACAAACACGTCAAACTTATCAGATGTGTTTGTTGCAACAAGTGGTTGATTAACAATGAGTTTCATTGTGTCAAGTGGAAAATATTCATCAAGAGAACGCTTGTTGATTACGATATTGCCTTCGCCTGGAACGAGACGTACTCTTGCGATTGCTGTTTTTCTTCTACCTGTTCCGAGATATTGGACTTTTTTAACTTTCTTTGTAGCCATAATTCACCTCACGATCAGTTGAGCTTAAGCTCGACAGGGTTTTGTGCTTGATTGTTGTGCTCTGGTCCAACGTAAACGCGGAGTTTCTTGAGCATTTTCTCACCGAGAGAATTCTTTGGAAGCATACCCTTAACTGCTTTATAAACAGCAAATTCAGGTTTTTCGGCCATCAACTTCTTGTATTGAATTGATTTAAGACCGCCAATGTATCCTGTGTGATAGCGATAGTACTTGTCCTCAAGCTTGTTGCCTGTGAGACGAACTTTTTCGCAGTTGATTATAATAACGTGGTCACCACAGTCGACGTTTGGAGTATATTCTGGTTTGTTTTTGCCCTTGAGTATTGATGCGACTTGTGAAGCAAGACGACCAAGGACTACATCTGTTGCGTCAACAACATACCATTTGCTCTCAACCTCGCCTGGTTTTGCCATATAAGACTTATTGTTTGTTGCCATAAAGACAAACCTCCGAAGATTGTAATTTGGAAAGTCGATTGTTCAGAGGGGCTAGTTCGTCACGTACGCTCTCCTAAAATATGCTTGATTATATTAATAAATATAACAAAATAAGTCAAGCAAATTTTTAATTTTTTTGTAAAAAGCAAATAAAAGTGATATCAAACCATCTAAAATCACAAAATCATGTGTATGAGATTAATAAAAAGCCCGCCACTTACGTAGCGGGCCTTCAATTCTAATTGGAGGTAAAACTATTACAATAACAATGTCTTATCCTCGCCCATGCCCATCATGCCATCAAGGACATACTTCTTGCCGTCTTCATCTCTGAGATAGCCTTCAAGTTCACCAAATGCTACATAATAATCAATATTTACTATGCCTGCGTGCATAATCATTGGGTTGACGCCATATACACGGAACTTAAGATTTACCATGTCATATTCGTCCTTGACAATCCACTCTGAATAGTTCTTGAAATCTTTGCTTTCAGGTGTACGAGTAAACTTAACTGGTGGGAGGAGGCTTGTTTTGCCTTCAAGCCACAAAATATTTTCGTTATACTTATCTTGGTCAATGGATTGGTTGCGTGTAAGGTTGAATGCAAGATATTTCTTCTCGCCGTCAATATCACACTTGCCCATAGTTGTTACCCAGTCATAGTGAGCACGACGTGGATAATAACCTCTGTGGTCGTCGATAATTGCTGTAGAATCTTCATCTGTGAGCATTTCTTCACCGTTAATTACAAGTCTTCCTTCTGCTTTAAAGAAATCTTTTTGACTATAAAGTGTACGGTTATCACTGTATGGGAATGGAATTGAAACTACACATGGTTTGCTGAGGCGTGTAAGCTTAAAATCATATTCGATTGTTGCTTCGCCATAGTTCTCTTTAATTGCTTTAGCCGCTGTCTTATCATCTCTGCCAGCAGTAATAAGGCACTTGCCAATGTGTTTACCACTCAAATCAGCTCTACCATCTTGGAAATTGTTTACATATTTTACAAAGCCAAGATCAGATTTTGCTTCTGCAATAGCACCATTCAAAAGGTTTGGAGCAATAATTGTATCTTTTGATTTAATTTGTGTATCCCAGCAATAAACTTTCTTTGTGCGTTTATCATAAAACATGTTAAGTTGTTTGCCAAAGATGCCCATATCGCATACTACTGCAAGCAAAACACCATTTTTAAGATGAACTTCAGTTGCTTCCCAAAGCGTAAGCTTAAATTTGTTAAGAAAATCTGGTGCTTTGGTTGGACGCTTTGCACGAAGAAGCTCCATTGTTTCAAATTCATTTTCAAAAGTACCAAAAACTACTTTGCCATTTTCGTCTACAAGGCCTTTTGGTGCTGGAACAGCACGTCTTGTTTCGGAAATATATTTGCTATATTCTCCCATAATATTCCCCCTAAAAATATATTTTTATCATGAGTATTTTAACATTTGTTTGATATTTTTTCAATACCCAATTTAAAAATGTTTTGTTTTTTACAATTTTTTTTGTATATTTACAACCCAGATCTAATTATGTTATAATTAGTTTTGGCATTATGCTAATTTTGAATTAAATTTTGGAGGAATAAATTATGGCAAACAATAAGTACCAAGGAACAGAAACTGAAAAGAATTTGCTCGCCGCATTCGCAGGTGAGTCACAAGCACGCAATAAATACACATATTTTGCTTCTAA
>DBVO01000051.1:21218-21441 GCA_002308215.1 Christensenella sp. UBA1262 | reverse complement strand
CTTGTCATAATCCGCTATGCCAAGTATTGCATCTACACCTTCAAATTCTTTTTCTAAGGTTTCAGCATATCTTTGGGACAGACAACCAGTAACTATTACTTTCTTTTTGCCACCAGACGCATCCTTTGCACTTAGTGCACCGAAGATTTCGTCAATGGATTCCTCTTTAGCCTTGTCTATAAAAGCACAGGTGTTCACGATAATAACGTCTGCTTCCTCTTCA
>DBVO01000051.1:8407-21150 GCA_002308215.1 Christensenella sp. UBA1262 | reverse complement strand
TCATTCTTGATCTCCTTCACCATTCTCAGCTGCTTGAATTGCTTCTAACTCTTCGTAAGTAATATTTACTTTCTTCTTCTTGTTATCATTTTCATCAACGCTCAAATAGCCTCTTTCATCCATCATATCATAGATACGTGCTGCCTTTGGCCAACCAAGGCCAAGCTTTCTTTGTAATAGTGAAACGCTAATTGGAGCATTGTTTTCTTCTCTTAATTGGATACCAATTTCAAGAGCTTTAAAGAGTTCTGGAGGTGTTTCTCCTCCCTTAGAATCATCTCCACCTTTGTTATCTGGTTTTTCTGGTGGAGTCTCTTTGAAAATTGCATCCTTGATATTATTGTCAAAATAACTATCATTGTTTGCTTTTACAAAGTCAATAACGCTCTTAATTTCAGCATTGGAGATAAATGCACCTTGCATTCTTTCAAGTGGTTGACCAGAAAGCATAAACAACATATCGCCATAACCAAGAAGCTTCTCTGCACCGATTTGGTCAAGCATTGTCTTACTATCAAAACTTGATGTAACCTTAAATGCCATACGACTTGGGAAGTTATTCTTAATTGTACCGCTAATAACATCAACAGATGGACGTTGTGTCGCAAGAAGCAAATGAATACCTGCTGCACGTGCAAGACGAGCGATACGGTTAACAGTATCCTCTACAGCTTTCTTACCAGTAGACATAAGATCTGCAAATTCATCAACAATAATGATGATGCGTGGAATCTTTTTCGTGCCACTCTTAGCACAATTCTCGTTGTAGTCATCAATATTTTGGAATCCAACTTCAGATAAGAACTTGATACGCCTATTCATCTCTTCAATTGCCCAATTAAGAGCGCGAATAGCTTTATCTGTATCACAGATAATTTCATCCATAAGAAGATGTGGAATACCAGCATACATAGAAAGCTCAACACGCTTAGGGTCAATCATTATAAGACGGACATCATCTGGTGATGCTTTATATAACAAACTGATAATAGCTGAGTTTATACAACAACTCTTACCAGCGCCAGTTGAACCTGCAATAAGAGCGTGAGGCAATTTTCTAACATCAACAAAGCATGGCTTGCCATAAAGGTTAACACCAAGAGCAAGTGTTGCTGGAGATTTTGACTTCTTATACGCATCTGAACCGATAACTTCGCTAAGATTGACGTTGCGTCTATTCTTATTTGGAACTTCGATACCAACAGCATCTTCACCAGGAATAGGTGCAATAATACGCACACTACCTGCTCTTAACTTCATGGTCAAGTCTTTTTCTGCACTCATAATATAGCCAACTGACTTGCCTTTTGGCATTTCAACAGTAAGCTTATACATCGTGAATGTTGGACCGACCATTATGTCTATAACTTCAGCTTTAATACTGAAGAATTCAAGAGTCTCTATAATTCTTGCCTTATTGCCTTCATAGTCTTCATTTTGATCCATTTCAGGCACAGGCGCATTGAGAAGATCTAGTGGTGGGAAAACATATGGACGATGTGGTTTTTCTTGTTCTTCTGCTTGTTCAATAGCTTGATCCATATTGACTTGAGAAAGTCTTGGCTTTGTCGTGTCAATCTTTTCAAGATTGCGCGCTATTCTATCCACACCTCTATTTTGTGAAGCACGCATCTTCTCTTCTTTACGTACAGCTTCTAATTCAAACTCAGACAACGCTGGTCTTTCTTTAATAGCTTGTTTAATATTCTTTATTCTTGCTTGCACTTCAGCATCTTCAATATCTCTTGCTGATTGCTTTGCAATAGCTGTAGTAGATTGAATTGCTGAACGTGACATAGCATCTCCAGTAACTTTTTGTTGACGTGGTGCCGGTGCTGATGGAACATCCCCACCATAAGTTGCTGATTGATCTACATACTTATTGCGTTCTAGGCTTGCTTGTGGCATCTCATAAGATTGTTGTTCTACAAGTGTAGCTTCAAAAGCGCGTGGAATCTTTGTTGGTTGTGGCTTATAACCACTATCATCCAAATCCTTTATTGACTTATAAGGAACCTCAGTAACTGGAACAGCTTTAGGAACTTCGTATTCTTGTGGCTCTTCATCAAATGATGGTTGTGAATATGCTTCAGCTTCAAATTCTTGTTTTTGTGGAGCTGGTTTAACCTCTTGTTCTTCCCCACCTAATGCACGATTTAGAGCACCTTGAAGTCCAACATTTACTTGTTTTTCTGATCCATCATCCACTTTTTGAACAGCTGGAGCAACATCAAAATCTGAACGTGTACGTGTAGGTTTAACAACCTCCTTCTTTACGTTCTCTGCTTCGATAATTGCATCATCATCTGGATTATCATATGCTGTCGCCTCAAATTCAGGTTTAACATACATTTCTCCAAAGCGCTTAACTTGCTCTGCTTTAAGATTTTGGAATTCTGCCTTGAAATCAAAAGTATCTGAACTTGTATCAACAGGTTTAACTGTTTCTTGTGGTTGAACTGGCGTTACTTCTGTTGTCTCTTGTTGAGACACATTATCCTTTACACCATATCTTTGCAAGTATTCATCTCTAAAAGCTTGTGATGAAGTATCTACACCAAGTTTTTGCTTAAGTTCATTAAGTTTAGTTGTTGAAGACTGCGATTGTCTTGAAAAATTATTAAGAGCATCGTTTGGATTTGATGCTGTATTAAAACGATTAAGATTTGTTTGCATTTCCCTGTCATCTTTTGCAAACAAAACGCTCTTTGCTAGATTGCGAGGTGAATAGATCTCTTCCCCTGCAATTGGTTGTTGATTGTTATTAGTAATATCATCGTAATATGGGCTACTAAAATTTGGATAAAGTGGGCGATAACCATCTGCACCCTTATATTTCTTATTCCCGTTTTGAAGAGGATCACCTGGAACATCCACAACAAATAAATTCTGCCCATTTCCAGATGGCTGAGAAAAGTCAGTAATTGTTGGGGCCGTTAATACTTCAACAGGACGTGGTTCAACAGGCTCGACATATCTTCTTTGCTTTCTAGATAGTTTTTGAGCCTTATTTTGTCTATCTCTTTCCTCTTTAGATGCAACAGTATAAACTGTATTTCGCTTTAATGATGGAAGTATTGCAAAGAATCCCAAAACAAAGAAACCAACACATGCGATAACTAATGCACCAACAGTTGTTATAGCCTTCATGAGTGGGAATGCAACGATACCGAATAACATGCCACCAGCTGTATTTGTGTTGTGATAACAATTGAGGAGATACTCTGCGTATTTTGCGCCAAGAATATGTGCGCTGGAAGTATAAATGTGCAAAGCAAAAATAGCGAAAAGAAGCATGCCAAAATAGATAAAAGCACGAGAAGCACGCATCTTTGGTCTAACACCAAAGACGATGCAAATACCGATGATAATGCCCATGATTGAATAAGCATAAGAAGAGAGTCCAAAGAACCCTACTAAAAATCCGTAAACCATTCTGCCGACGCCAGCAAATGCTCTAACGTCACATAAAAAACAGAATAAAGAAACGATTATTATCAGTATACCAAAAGCAATTCTATTTCCTTTGCTTTGTTTTGCTTGCCTTGTATTATTCAAAGTTATACTTCCTATATAATTATATATTATTAGCAAATGAAATTATACCATAGGTACGACCATTTTTCAAGTGATAAAAGACAATTATTTGAAATAATAATATTTCAAAACCGCCCAAATTGAGCGGTTTTATCAAAATAAAGGTTTAGAATATCGTTTTTTGTTAATAAACTATTTTTTATGCGTTTTTGTAAACTTCTAAAACATTGATTTTAAGGCCATCTGAAACCAATGTTGCGCATACATTTTCAGTGTCAAATATAGCCTTTGCGACAGCTAAAACATCATCCTTTGTAATGTTATCGATTTCTTCAATCATCTTATCAATATCAAGCAATTCACCGGTTACAATTAGCCTTGACCCAAACGCTTTCATTATAGAATATGTACTCTCTTGACCAAGAACAAGTGATGTCTTTAGCTTTTCTTTTCCCATAGAAAGTTCTTCATCAGTTATACCTTTTTCAAGCAATAAATTAATCTCTTTTTTTATTGCTATAACAGCTTTTTCTACAGATTTCTTATTGGTTGATGTATATATTGTATAATAACCGTTATTCTTAAATGCAGCTGGATAACCACCAACAGAATAGCATAAACCTAATTTCTCTCTTATACTTTGGAAGAGACGTGAAGACATTTCTGAACAGAAAACATTTGTAAGTAAATTAACTGTTGAAAAATGATCATCCCCTGCTGCAAAGCACGGATATGTAAGAATAACGTGTGCCTGTTCAATCTTTTTATCTACAGATTCAAAATTGGCATGCTCTACAGCTTTTTTGACTTCTGGATACTCAAAACTCCTATCTTCATAATTCTTCTCAAAATAATTGTTAACAAGTTCTTTTGCATGCTCTTCTGTTATATGACCGCAAATAGATATTACCGTATTACCAGCTACATACTTTTCTGCATGATACGCATGAAGATCTTGGCTTGTAAGTTTGGCTAGGCTTTCTTTTGTCCCAAGAATAGTTTTCTCATATGGAGTTCCTTTTAATGCTTCGCTAGAAGCATGCTCTGAGCACACATCAAAAGGGTCATCTTCATTCTCATCTATTTCTTCAAATATTACTTTGCGCTCACGTTCAAGTTCTTCAGCATCAAAAGTAGAATTGAAATACATATCAGATAATACATCAAAACATTTTTCTGCATTGGTATCTAATGATGTCGTATAAAAAAATGTATATGTCTTTGATGTTGCTGCGTTAATATTTGCTCCAATTGCGTCCATTTCGCGAACAATATCATATGCGCTACGTTTTTTTGTTCCTTTAAATAGCATATGCTCCATAAAATGAGATATGCCATTTTGCTCTGGCTTTTCTACCACAACACCAGCCCCAACAAAAACGCCTATTGCTACACTTCTTACAGCTTCATTTGTTGAAAGTACAACCTTTAATCCACTATCAAATTCAATAAGTTTTCTCATGGTTTCATTATAACATAACACTGGAAATTTACAACTTATTTTCGGGTGCTTATATATATTTTGTTCGCGCACGCGAAGTGGCAAAATATATTCTAATAAATTAGAATATAAAAACAGCACTCATACGAGTGCTGCTTCTATTTAATATTTGTTATTATGCTTTCTTAAGAACTTCTTTAAGGCGAAGATCTACACGATGCTTGTCGTCGATTTTGATAACTTTTACAAGAACGATATCACCAACATTAACAACATCAGTTACCTTGTCTACACGATCTTTAGAGAGCTTTGAAATATGAACCATGCCATCTTTACCTGGTGCGAAGTTAACGCTTGCACCAAATTGGCCTTTTTCATTTTCCATAATCTTTGTAACAATACCTTCATAAACATCACCAACTTCAACATCTCTAACGATTGTTTCGATAATAGAGCGTGCCTTGTTGATTGCTGCTTGGTCATTAGATGCTACGAATACTGTACCATCATCACTGAGATCAATCTTAACGCCAGTGTCTTCGATAATCTTGTTAATTGTCTTACCACCCTTGCCGATTACATCGCCAAGTTTTTCTGGGTCAATTGAGAATGATACAATCTTTGGAGCCCACTTGCTGAGTTCTTTGCGTGGTTCAGGAATTACTGCGAGCATCTTGTCAAGAATTTCAAGTCTGCCCTTTCTTGCTTGTTCAAGAGCGCGAGTAAGGATTTCTTCGTCAATACCCTTAATCTTGATATCCATTTGGATAGCTGTAATACCTTCTGCTGTACCTGCAACCTTAAAGTCCATATCACCAAGGAAGTCTTCAAGACCTTGGATATCTGTAAGAACTGCAACTTTGCCTTCATCTGGGTTCTTCATGAGACCCATTGCGATACCAGCAACTGGTGCTTTAATTGGAACGCCTGCATCCATAAGAGCAAGTGTGCTACCGCAAACAGATGCTTGTGATGTTGAACCATTGGAGCTCAAAATATCAGATACTGTACGGATTGCATATGGGAACTCTTCTTCGGAAGGAAGAACAGGTTCAAGTGCACGTTCTGCAAGTGCGCCGTGACCAATTTCACGTCTGCCTGGGCTCTTCAATGCTTTTGCTTCACCTGTTGAATAACCTGGCATATTATATTGGTGCATATATCTCTTGTAGAAATCATCATCAAGACCTTCAAGTTTTTGTGCTTCAGAAATTGTACCGAGTGTGCATGTTGTCATTGCTTGTGTTTGACCACGTGTAAAGACTGCGCTGCCATGTACTCTTGGAAGCATACCAACTTCGCACCAAATTGGACGAATTTCAGTAAGTGCTCTGCCATCTGGACGAACGCCATTGTTGATAACTTTTGCTCTTACTTTTTCTTTCTTCAAATAATAGAGACTGTCAAGGATGAATTTTGTTCTCTTTGGTTCGTCTTGGAAGTCTTCTGCGAAGTGTGCAAGTACGTCTACGTTCAATGCATCTTCTCTATCTTCTCTTTCATAACGATCAAATGCTTCGAGGACATAGTCCATCTTTTCATTTGCATATTCTCTAACTGCCTTGTCAATGTTCTCTGGGATGTGCTCGAGTTCGATGTCAAGTTTTGGTTTGCCAACTTCTTTTTGGATGCCTTCGATAAACTCAACAATCTTCTTGATTTCTTCGTGACCGAAGAGGATTGCATCAAGCATTTCCTTTTCAGAAATAACGTTTGCACCAGCTTCAACCATCATGATTGCATCTTTTGTACCAGCAAGGTTGAGTGCAAGACGTGATTTTGCTCTTTGGTCTGCATCTGGGTTGATGATATATTCGCCATCAACATATCCAACTACCACGGAGCCTGTTGGGCCTGCCCATGGAATATCAGAGATTGAAAGTGCTACTGATGAGCCAATCATGCCAAGAACTTCTGGTTGAATGTTTGTATCAACTGAAAGTACTGTTGCGATGACTGTAACGTCATTGTAGAGTCCCTTTGGGAAGAGTGGACGAATTGGTCTGTCGATAAGGCGTGATGTCAAAATAGCCTTGTCGCTTGCTCTACCCTCTCTCTTTTTGAAGCCACCAGGTATTTTACCGATAGCGTACATTTTTTCTTCATAGTCCACGCTGAGTGGGAAAAAGTCCATACCATCACGTGGTGCCTTGGACATAGTTGCGTTAACCATAACAACAGTGTCACCACATCTTACGATGCATGAACCATTGGATTGACCGCAATATGCGCCAGTTTCGACGACGAGTTCTCTACCGCCGACTGTTGTTTTGAAAATTTTTCTTTCCATATAATTCTCCTCTGTGGATTCCATCATCCACTATATTTTACGGCTATGTGCCGATTATTCACAAAAAAAATGGGTGCTTAAAGCACCCACCATTTTTACTTTCTCAAACCAAGTGATTTGACGATTGCACGATAACGTTCAATATCCAAATTGCTAAGATAGTTGAGAAGGTTTCTTCTGTGACCAACCATCATGAGCAAGCCTCTACGGCTGTGGTGATCTTTTGGGTGATTCTTAAGGTGTTCTGTGAGTTCTGTAATACGTGCTGTTAAAAGTGCGATTTGAACTTCTGGTGAACCTGTGTCACCCTCTTTACGTGCATATTGTGCGATGATTGCTTGTTTTTGTTCCTTATCCATTGTTTTACCTCCTACTGTGGATAATTAATTCGCTTCCAACCAAGTAAGAACTCGGAGTTTTGTCCAAACCTCGTCGAAAGTACTTTAATGATATTATCATAAACAAAAAATAAAGTAAACTGATTTTAACAACTTTATTAATTATTTTATAAAATAATTTAGTCGTCTATTTTAAGTGCAATTTCCTCTACTTTTTCGTTATCTACAACACGCTTTTTACGTGGAAGTGGATTCCAGAATTCATTTTGTCTTTGAAGCATTAGATCTATGTTTTTAACATATTCTAATGGTTCCTTGTAATTTGCACAACGTTCAATTAAATTCTTGCGTTTAATCCATTTCTTTGAAATGCCAGCTGCACCATTTGCGATTATAGACGTATCTTCTTCCATTATATCAATGTTGTAAATGCATTCTGTTTTTGGCTTTGCATAACCAACATTCTCAAGGCTGCCTGAAGTATATTTTTGGCGATACATGTAGTATGGATTATACCCTTCTGCTGTTAACTTTTGATATGCATAATCCACCATTTGAGATGCCGTCTCATAATCTGTATTGTCATAGTTTTCTAGTTTGAGAGCTGAACCCTTCTTTAGATAAAGCGTATGAACTGTAATATTTTGAGGTTTTAATGCTACTGCAATATCTACAGAACGCTTAAAATCTTCAAAAGATTCACCTGGGAGCATAGCAATTAAGTCCATATTTACAACAAACTTATCCTTTACAAGAGAATAAGCTGTATAAATCTCTCCACTTGTATGTTCGCGCCCAATCAATTTCAATGTCTTGTCATTAAAAGATTGTGGGTTTACAGAGATTCTTGTCACTTTATGTTTCAAAAGAACATCTACTATCTCTTGGTTAATTGTATCTGGACGACCTGCTTCAACTGTAAATTCTTTGCAATCAAAATGACAATGCTCAAGAACTCTATCAAGAAGTTCAGCGCCAATACTTGTAGGTGTACCTCCCCCGACATAAACGCTTCTAATCTTAATCTTTTTATTTTTAACAAACGCTTGCGTTTGTTCTAGTTCACGAATCAAACAATCCACATATGGTTCAACGAGTTTTCTTTGTCTATCTAATGGCAATGAAACAAAGGAGCAATATGCGCAACGAGTTGGACAAAATGGAATAAACACAAAAACGTCACAAGCGCGTGAATTCTTATTGCGTAGACGCTTTTGAGTATTCACTATATGCTCTATGAGTTTTACTTTGTCCTCGGATACGCTATAATCTGCCATGAACATCTCACGTGCAGATTTGCCGTATTTAAGTTGATTATGTTGAATTTCTTGGTAAAGCTTTGTTGGTCTAATACCAGTTAAACAGCCATATGGAAGATTGATATTTGTGAGAAAACTAATTGTTCTATAAATTGCAATTTTAAGATAACGTTTTTCAATACGTTTCTTCTCTAAATCACTCTCTGCAACAAAAGGAAATACGTAACTCTTTTTAAAATTCTCAAATTTAGGCGATGTGATATCCACTTTGAAAGCTTTGCCCGTGTTGACATAATTCACTTCAATGGATAAATCATCTTCAAGACGTGCTTCAAAAAGACGAATTAGCTCAAGAAGGTCATTAGTATACTCGTCATTTGAGATTTTGAAATTAATCATAAACTTTCCCCCGAATTGCCTTTATTCAACTGGAACGTAGGCATGTTCTTCAATAATTGGATTATTGAGTCTCTCAAAAGCTAACGTTGTAGGATCTCCGTGTCCTGGTAAAAGCGTATAGTTTCCTTCAATATTGAAAAGCTTATTCACTATTGAATCTTCAAGTTCTTCATAGCTACTATCATAAAAATCCGTTCTGCCATATGACATAAAGAATATCGTATCGCCGACAAAGATTTTATTTTCAGCCATAATGCACATACTTCCCTTAGAATGACCTGGAGTGTGCAAAAACCTGATATCTAACCCAATTATTTTCATTGTTTCGCCACCATCTACCAATATATCTGGGGCAAACTTTTCTACAATTTCACCGGCTACTATAGACAGATTCTTTTTGCTATCTTGCGTTTTGTCTGCATCTAGTCTATGCATTATGATTTTTGGAGTTACTATTTCACCTTCAACTTTTCTTGTGCCTCTACGTTTTAACTCAGCTACAGCTCCAATATGGTCAAAATGACCATGTGTTAAGATAATTGCATCCAGTTTGTCTTTTCTTTCTTCAATGAGATCCCAAATAGCATCTGCATTTCCACCTGGATCTACAACAAAGCACCTGCGCTTATTCTCTACTACGTAGGTGTTAGTTTCAATTGGAGATGTAAACAAGTGAAATAGATTCATTATCTGTGTACTGAAATAACTCCGTCTATAGTCTTTAATTTGCTTGTAAGATCCTCAAGATCACTTGCTCTCTTAATTTCAACTACGATAGTCATTTCTGCTGTATGAGTCTTCTCATCTAATCTTGCATTAACGCCAACAATTTGTAGCTTAGCATTCGAAATAACAGTAGTTATAGTTGCAAGCAAACCACCCTTATTCTCTGTTTCAAGAACGATAGTAGCATTGTATGATTCATTACCATCTGTATCCCAACTTGCTGGAATAAGACGTTCGTCTTCCATGCCCTTAACATTTGGACAATCTATTCTATGAATAGAAACTCCTCTTCCCCTTGAAATATAACCAATAATTTGATCCCCAGGAACAGGTGAACAACATTGTGAAAAATGTACTGTAAAGTTAGCGTTACCATTGACAAGTACACCGCTCTTTGAACGCTTGTGCTGGGTTGTAACTGTTGTTGCTTGTTCAGGTTTAACTTCCTTCTTAAAACTCTCTAGGAGTTTTGTAAGAACTTGTGAAGTAGTAAGGCCACCAAAGCCAACGGCTGCATAAAGATCATCTTCACTAGACATCGCGTGACGTCTTAGCAATCCATCCATAACATCCGATGTAAATACTTCGGACAAATCATAACCGCGGCGACGTGCTTCACGTTCAAGCATTTCTTTACCACGTTGAATATTCTCTTCTTTGTTTTCCTTTTTGAAGTATGCCCTAATCTTGGAACGGGCTGAAGCTGTACGAACGAATTTAAGCCAGTCAAAGCTTGGGCCTTTGGCTGAATTAGAAGTTAAAATCTCAACAATATCACCTGTTGCAAGTTTGGTATTCAAAGGAACAATCTTTTTGTTAACCTTTGCACCTACACATTTATTACCAACTGCTGAGTGAATTTTATATGCCAAATCTACAGGAGTTGAGCCAACAGGCAAATCAAAAACGTCACCCTTTGGTGTAAATACGAAGACTTCGTCTTCGAAGACGTTGATTTTGACAGCATCCATGAATTCTCTAGCGCCATCAATATCTTTTTGGGCATCCATAACTTCTCTTAGCCACTTAACCTTAACGTCAAGCTCGCTATCGTTGCCTGTTGTACCTTCTTTATACTTCCAATGAGCTGCGACACCATATTCAGCGATCTTATGCATTTCAAATGTACGGATTTGGATTTCAAATGTTTCACCAAATGGTGTGACAACCGTCGTGTGTAATGATTGATAATTGTTCGCCTTTGGCATGGCGATATAGTCTTTAAATCTACCAGGAATTGGCTTCCACATTGTGTGAATTTCACCAAGCATGGTATAACAATCTTTAACTGAATCAACTATGATTCTTACCGCAAGCAAATCATAGATTTGGTCTATATCAATATGTGATTTATGCATCTTTTTGTAGACCGAATAAAAATGCTTTGGTCTACCATTTACTTCACCATTGATACCCATTTCTTTGAGTTTCAAGCGAATCTGGTCACAAATCGTATCAAGGAACCCTTGTCTTTCTGCACGCTTTCTAGCAACGTTTTCAGTGATATATTGATACTCATCTGGCAATAAATACTTCATTGCAATATCTTCAAGTTCGCATTTGAAGAACGAAATACCAAGTCTACCAGCAAGAGGTGCATAAATATCAAGTGTTTCTTGTGCAATACGTTTTTGTCTATCTGGATCTAAGAATTGAAGTGAGCGCATGTTGTGCAAACGGTCTGCAAGTTTAATGATAATTACTCGCAAATCTTTTGCCATAGCTACAAAAATCTTACGGAAGTTTTCAGCTTGAGCTTCTTCCCTATTGACAAACTGAAGTTTGTCAAGTTTTGTAACACCCTCAACTAGTGAGAATATTTCTGGACCAAACTCATTCTGCAACTCTTCTTCAGTTACAGATGTATCTTCCAAGACATCATGTAAAAATGCGGCAATAACAGTTGAGCTATCAAAACCAAAATCTGCAAGAATTTCAACTACTGCGCAAGGATGAATAAAATAATCTTCACCAGAATCTCTTTTTTGTCCAGCATGCGCGGCCTTGGCAAAATCGTACGCCTTTTTAATATCAGCGTACTTATCAGGGTATGTTTTTCTGAGTTTAACAAGTAAATCTGCCATAATCGTCTCGCGCATATAGTTCTAGAATAGAAATATTATATATTATTTATAGGACACTTTCAAGACCTAACCTTAAAAAAGTAACTCTATATATACAAAAAAAATTGCATTAAGCAATTTTTCTTTTTATGGTGCTAAACGGTTAGGTCCTCTAAATAAGAATTGAGTTTCTTTNNAGCAATTTTTCTCGCAAATATAAAGCAAAATGTTATTAATGAATTATATTTCTGTAAGCAACTGAGTTTTCAAGGTTCACACTTCTTCTAGAGACTTCTAAAAGTCCACGTTCGCCTATCTTCAAAAGGCCAAGTTGTTCAAATACTTTTATTGCTGCATAGAATTCAGTTTCACCAATGTTCATACGAGATGAAACATATGCATAAAACTTTGGCATCGATTGTACCCTATTTCTTGCTGCTGCTAATTCATAAACATGTTTGTATGCTGTTCTAAGTGTTACAGAAGAAAGTTCAAGTGGATTTGCTGATACATCGCCAAGAGCATAAGTCTTAACTTTCTTTGAAATATAAGCCTTGTAACCTTCGGTTAAAGGATGCCCAACTAAAATGACTTGTTGATAGAACCCAAAATCAAAATTACCAGAAGGAGCAACAACTATTTGATTTTCAGGGTTCAAATGTGGAGAATCAGCAAAAACAAAAGGCAAAG
>DBVO01000051.1:1274-8356 GCA_002308215.1 Christensenella sp. UBA1262 | reverse complement strand
TCTAACATATGCTCAATAGAATTAATGTCTATGCTATCAAGTTCTGTTTGTCCCTCATAATCAAGATGGTGTAAATTGTACTGTCTACACTCATCATCTGTGGCACTCATTGAGTTTATTTTTAATGATTGAACAACACCTTGTGCAATGGTATTATTTTGGAAAGTATTAAGGCCTAGTGCAACTTCAAAATCCACATCTTTGATGCGTGGTGAAAGCACGTTAGAATACTTAGAAAAAGCCATCAAATCTAAAGCTCTTGCAGAGTATTTCATGTGGTTAGATAGCCCAATTCGTTCAAATTTGACATTTTTTGCATTAACCAAAAAATTAGGCCTTGGATTACCATATCCAGTTGGTTCAAGAAGCTCAAGTTCACGTGCAAAACTAAGAATATCTCCCCTTGTATCAAGTGCCATATCGCACTCAGTATCAGGACAAAAATCACTGCTTGGACGATCATTTAAATATTCATTTGCTGCCTGTCTAAAAGCCTCAAAATTATCATCAGTCATGCTAACACCAGCAGCCTGTGCATGTCCTCCAAATGCTGTAAAATATGATGCGTGCGCTGTAAATAAATCAAAAATGTTAACGGATGGTACGCTTCTTGCAGAACCCTTTAATTCATCTCCGCTTCTAGCAAATAAAACAGTAGGACGTTTGAATTCATCTACAAGTCTTGCTGCTGCGATACCAAGTATACCTGGCTCCCAATTATCGCTTTTGAGAATAATTATTTTAACTTTGTTAAAATCTACCCCGCGTAGCATATCTTTTGCTTCAGATACCGCAATTTCGCATAGCTCTTGACGCTGTGCATTATCTCTTGTAAGCTCTTCAGATAATGTTTTAAGCATGAAATAATCGTTCTCTAAGAAGAGGCTAACTACTTTCATTGCCGAGCCTAGTCTGCCTGCTGCATTCATACGTGGAGCAAGTCTAAACATGATATTTTGAGATGATACTTTATCATCTCCTATCATCATCTTTATGCCTTTACGAGGATTAGTAGAAATCTGTTTTAAACCATAATATGCAATAATACGGTTGTCTAGTGTTAGAGGTACAACATCCGCGATAGTTGCAATAGAACAAATATCTAGATATTTGGTGGCTTCTTCTCTGCCCGCTAAAGCCTCTACTAATTTGAGTGCAACACCTGCACCACAGAAATCATAATAACCAGTTTTTTGCACCTTTGGATCGACAATAATGCAATCTGGGATTTGAGCTTGTGGTTCATGGTGATCTGTAACAATTGTTTCAATCCCTTGTGCTTTTAAGAATTCTACTTCTTCAACTGCTGTAATGCCACAATCTACAGTAATAACAAGATTAGGTTTCTTGCGCGCTATTATTCCCTTTAAAGCATCCACCGTAATACCATAACCATCTTTATTGCGATCTGGAATAAAGTAAGATACATCAACTTTATCTTTTAGATAAAGCATTAGAATTGATATAGCGCAAATACCATCACAGTCGTAGTCTCCATATATAAGAACTCGTTCTCTCTTTGCAATGGCCTTTTTAAGCCTTTCAGCGGCTTCTTTCATGCCTTCGATTGCAAATGGTGAGGAAAAGTCATTTATAGATGGATGTAAAAACTTATTAATACTCTCCTCGTCACAAAAACCACGGCTTAAAAGAAGCGTGAGAAAACTATCTGAAATTTTCAGTTTTCTTGCAAGCCTTATTTGCTCGTCAGTGAGCGATTTAATTTTAGTGCCGAGAACGTAATTCATCTTTATAAAATATTGCCCTCACATTTGTGAGGGCAAGCCTTGTTTATTTTTTCTTTTTGAACTGGGTGTTCTTCTTAGAATACTTATAAACCGTATTGTTTGCCGGTTTTTGTTTTGGTTGAGCAGGAGCTGGAGCTTTATCGTTCTTTGCAGGTTTTGCAGGAACTTGTTCTTCGCCTTCTGCATCTTTCTTTTCGTAACTTACTTCATTACGTTTTGCATACTTCTCTTTTGTCTTGTCGAATGATGCACTCATTGCTGCCCAAAGTGGAGCTGCAAGGAATACTGATGAGAAGAAACCTGCTACCAAGCCCAAAATGATTGGAACACAGAATTGTCTAATTGTTTCACCGCCAAGGATTGCAAGGAAGACAACTGTAACCATTGTTGTGAGCGTTGTATAGACTGAACGTGTGAATGTATCACGAACTGCCATATCACCAATTCCAGTGTAATCAATACTCTTTTGACCTTTAAGTGGTTTGAGATATTCACGGCAACGGTCGAAGACAATAATTGTGTTGTTGATTGAGTAAGCAATGATCGTAATCATTGCAGCAACATATGCAGTGTTGATTTGAACTCTGCAGATTGCTGTCAAGCAGAACATAATTACTACGTCGTGGAGAAGTGCAATGATAGCAGCAAAACCACTCATGAGAGTAAATCTGATAATGATGTAGATAAGGATAAGTGCTACGGATACTGCAAGAGCAATACCTGCCTTGTTGAGAAGATCACTTGCTGCTGTTGCACCAATAGACTCATAACGAACGTTGTTTGGACGATCTGGATAGAGGTCATTGACAGCTTCTCTTATTTCTGTATTAAGAGCATTAATATCATCATCATTATTAGAGATGTTCTTATATCTGAATTGGATTGCGTTTTGTTCAGCATTGTTTGCAGTTTGTTTTTGATAATTGCTGACTGTTACACCATAACTTTCGATTGTATTAATGATGTTTTTAGCATTCTCTTCATAATGTGTATTCACTTCTTCACCGAGTGTAACGGTTAAGATTGTACCACCTTCGAAGTCAATACCAATACCAACTGCGTCTGTGTAGCTTCCCTTTCTAACGCCACCAGTACCTGTTGCTCCAAGAGAAACAACAACGATGATTGCTACAAGAAGTATCACAAGTGGAACAAATGCTGTAATCTTAGAATAGTTGCTAACTTTGAAGTTCTTCATTGATTTGAGGAAGTTTCCTTTTTTCTTTGCCATAATTACGCCTCCTCTTCTTCAACCACTACTGGAGTGGATTCTTCTTGTGGTTCTTCATCTTCTACAACATCACTTGCATCTTCGAAACGCTTGAGCCCATAGAGCTTCTCACTTCTACTATTGAGTGGAACGAAGCACTTAAGGATAAGTCTTGTAACGAGCAAGCATGTAACCATTGAGAGCAAAATACCAATGAAGAGTGTGACAGCAAAGCCCACAACTGTGGATGAACCAAGCACCCAAAGAACGATAGCACCGATAAGTGTTGTTACGTTACCATCGATGATTGCAGCTGTTGAACGTCTGAAACCGTCTTTAATAGCTGATGGAATAGGCTTTGACGTCTTGCCATATTCATCCTTGATTCTCTCAAAGATGATGACGTTACCGTCGACAGCCATACCAATTGAAAGCAAAATACCAGCGATACCTGGGAGTGTGAGTTGCACCCATGGGAGCACTGAGCAGAACCAAAGGAGCAAAACGATATAAATACAAAGTGCAATGTCTGCTGCCAAACCAAGTCCGCGATACACAAGGATCATAAACAAGAAGATGAGGCCAACACCAATTGCACCAGCAATAAGAGCAATCTTAACAGAATTCTCACCAAGTGTTGCAGAGATGTTTCTTACCTCTGTTTGTTTAAGTGTAACACCGAATGTACCAGATTGAAGTTTGGTTGCATATTCATATGCTTCGTCGTAAGTATAAGAACCCGTGATAATTGCAGAACCATTAGTAATTGCAGAGTTAATCTTTGGAGACATCATAAGTTCGCCATCAACATAGATATAAGTTGTTTCACCAACATGTTCTGAAGTTGTTGTTGCGAATGCTTTGGAACCTTCATCATTGAACTTAAGTCCAATTGCATAGTTACCACTGTCATCTGTTGTGACATAAGCTGTCTCTAAGTGTTCCCTACCATTGATGAAAGCTACAGATTTTGGATTGTCGCTTTGTTCAAGTGTAAAGTAGAGAGAAGCTGGTCTGCCGATAAGATCAAGAACACGTTCTGGATCATCAACATCTGGAACTTCAACACGGATTGTTGTATTACCGTTACTATTTGTACCTTTTGAAACTGTGGCTTCTGTATAGCCCTTTGAAACGAGAAGTGATTGCATACTGCTGATTGTACCAGTAACACGAACGTCCAAATCACCATATTCGTCAGGCAAGACTTCATAAACCGCAGAAACACCGCCCGACATATCGAGGCCGAGTTTAATTGTCTTTGCATATCCATTGTAGTCATAAACAGTTCCTGCAATTGGGAATGACACAACTGCAAACACTGCCATCAAGATGATGAACACTGCTACAATAGATAAGACTATAATTGATTTCTTTTTGTTCACAGGAAGAACCTCCATATAAATAAACATAAATATTATAGCGATGAGATAAGATTAAGTCAACGAAAATAAACTAATATAATAATAAAAAATACAATTTTCTAAGAAATAATTAAAAAACGCACTCAACTGAGTGCGTTTTTGATGGATTTTTCAAAACTTATTTTTTGAAAGGATCATCTACAAGATCTGACTTTTCTTCAGGTGCTTCTTCAGCTTTAACTGGTTCATCTTGTGGAAGTTCAGGTGCTGGTTCCTCTACTGCTGGAGCTGGAGCTGGTGCTGGAGCTGCTGCATTTTCAAGTACGAGACCAACTGCTTGTCTATCAATAACGATAAGTGTTGGATTGCTTTCTGTACCAACGTTAACGATGAGAGTGTTATCACTGTTAACTTGTGTGATTTTACCGACCATTCTGCCGATTGTCATAATCTTTGTACCAACAACGATGCTGTTCATCATTGTATCTTGTTGTTTTTTACGTTTTCTTGATGAGAAGATTGTGTAAACGATCATTGCAACAAAAAGTGCACCGACGATACCAATCATAATCCATTGCATATTATTGTTTTTTGCAGTTGTGCCTGCAGCTTCTTCTGCTAGAAGTGAAAAAAGCATAATTACTCCTTTTGCCATAGAGGCTTATTTATTTTTCTTCCCTATCATACACGAGATTTCAAAATCTCGCAACAAATTTTGGGTAAAAATTTAATTATTAAAAGTTTATTAATAGAAAAGGCCTATTTTAACCTTGATACTGAGCTATGAACTCTTTACGGAACTCATCATAACGATCCTCTAAAATAGCTTGTCTGATGTCAGCCGCAAGCTTTTCAAGGAAACGAATGTTATGAATTGACAAAAGTCTTCCGCCCATTATTTCATCTGATTTGATAAGATGGCGTATGTAAGCACGAGTATAATTTTTGCAAGCATAACAATCGCATTCAGGATCAATAGGCGTAAAGTCTTCAGCATAAGGTGCATTACGAATAGTCATGAAACCTTCCTTCACCATTGCTGTACCATTTCTTGCAATTCGTGTTGGGAGTACACAGTCAAACATATCAATGCCTCTTGCAACACCTTCAACAATATAATCAGCTGTTCCAACGCCCATTAAATAGTGTGGCTGATCCTTTGGTAAAAGTGGTTGCAAAACATCTAACATCTCATACATCGTTTCAGCTGATTCACCAACCGAAAGACCACCGATTGCTATACCACATTTTGCATATGGAACAGTGCGAAGAGCACTTTCTCTACGCAGATCAGGATATATATTCCCCTGCACAATTGGGAACAGCATTTGATGAGGCTTAAGTTCAACTTTCGAGCATCTATCCAGCCATTTTAACGTTCTTTCCATTGCATCACGTGCTTTATCATGAGAGATATCAGGAGGTGAACACTCATCAAATGCCATAACAATATCGCTTCCAAGAGCACGTTGTACTTCCATAGATTTTTCTGGTGAGAAAAAGTGTTTTGACCCATCAATAAAACTATTAAACTCTGCCCCATCATCAGTGATTTTTCTAAGCGATGACAATGAAAAAACTTGAAATCCACCGCTATCTGTTAAAATAGCGCCATCCCAATTCATGAACTTGTGAAGTCCACCAGCACGTTCAATTAAATCATGACCTGGACGAAGATACAAATGGTATGTATTGGAAAGCAAAATCTGCGCTCCAGTTGCATGTACTTCTTCAGGAGACAACCCTTTTACTGTTGCTTTTGTACCAACTGGCATAAAACATGGTGTGTCAATAACACCATGATCAGTGTAGAGTTTGCCAACTCTTGCACCAGTTTTTTTATCTTCATGTATTAATTCAAATCTCATATCTAATCCTTAAAGGTTATTTTCAAAAGAAGAAGGAACTATCTCCAAATGAGAAAAATCTATATTTTTCTCTGACAGCCTCACGATATACCTCAAGCGTCTTTTCTCTACCTACAAATGCCGATACAAGCATAATTAAAGTGCTCTCTGGCAAATGGAAGTTAGTAATAAGTCCTTTTACACATTTGAACTTGTATCCTGGGTATATGAATATGTTTGTTTCGCCCTTTTGAGCCTTAACAAATCCATTCTCATCTGCAACAGTTTCAAGAGTACGTACACTTGTAGTCCCTACACAAATTACGCGTCTCCCTTCCCTAATTGCTTTGTTAATCTTTTCAGCATTCTCTTCATCCACTTCGTAATACTCCGTATGCATTTCGTGATCCAGAATATTGTCTTCTTTAACTGGACGGAATGTTCCAAGTCCTATGTGGAGCAATACGGTTGCAAATTCAACACCCATATCTTTACATTTCTGCATAAGTTCTGGGGTAAAATGAAGCCCTGCTGTAGGCGCCGCTGCTGACCCATCTATTTTACTATAAACAGTTTGATATCTCTCTTTATCTTGTAACTTCTCCTTAATATAAGGAGGAAGTGGCATATTACCAACTCGATCTAAGATATCTTCAAACACTCCGTCAAAGTGGAATTCAACTGTTCTTGCGCCGTACTCACCTATCTCTGTAACAGTAGCGTATAACTCAGGAGCAATTTCAATTTTAGAACCTAGACGAGCCTTTCTCGCTGGTTTCATAATTGTTTCCCAATGAGTATAGTCTATGCGCTTTAAAAGCAACATCTCAAGCACGCTTTCATGGTTTTCAATATGTCCATAAATGCGAGCTGGTATAACTCTTGTATTGTTGATAACAAGTAAATCACCCTT
>DBVO01000051.1:0-1224 GCA_002308215.1 Christensenella sp. UBA1262 | reverse complement strand
TATCATACACCAAAAACCGAGATGAATCTCTCGGCTCAACTGGTGTTTGTGCTATCAACTCTTCTGGTAAATCATAATAGAAATCATGAGTTGATAAGCTTTGTTGTTTTTCGTTTGTTTCGCTCATTTAATATGTTTATGCTTGCAAAATGCAAGTTTAAATATTTGTTTGTTATTGTTCTGGGACAATTCTTCCAAGGTGCGCATACGCATTTGGTGTGCACATACGTCCACGTGGAGTTCTTGAAATAAAGCCAAGTTGAATAAGGAATGGTTCGACTACATCTTCAATTGTAGATGCCTCTTCCCCTGTTGCCGCTGCAAGTGTATCAAGGCCAACTGGGCCACCTGAGAACTTATCTATAATTGCTTCAAGAATTGTTCTATCTGTCACATCAAGACCAAGTTCATCAACATCCATTAGTTCAAGTGCTTTCTTTGTGATAGCCAGAGTAATAACATTTGAACCTTCATATTGAGCAAAGTCTCTGACACGTCTAAGCAATCTATTAGCAATACGTGGTGTCCCACGACTTCTCTTTGCAAGTTCAAGCGCTGCTTGTTGATCTATAGAAACACCAAGAATACCAGCTGAACGAACTACGATGCGCTTTAATTCTTCAGGAGAATACATCTCAAGACGAAGCATCATGCCGAAACGATCACGAAGTGGGCTTGAAAGCATACCAGCTCTTGTTGTTGCACCAATAAGCGTAAAACGCTTAAGTGGCAAACGAATACTTCTAGCCATAGGACCTTTACCTGACACAAAGTCAAGTGAGTAATCTTCCATAGCTGGATATAAGACTTCTTCAATGTTACGATTTAAGCGGTGGATTTCATCTATGAAAAGGATATCGCCTTTCTCAAGGTTTGTGAGCAACGATGCAAGATCAGCTGCCTTTTCAATAGCTGGACCACTAGTTACACGAATTTGAGCACCAAGTTCGGATGCTATAACGTGCGCCAGCGTAGTTTTACCAAGGCCTGGAGGACCATATAGTAAGACATGGTCTAACGCATCNNCCTCTATTCTTTGCCGCTGATATAAAGACTTCAAGATTTTTCTTAATCTTTTCTTGCCCTACATATTCGCTCATAGTATGAGGACGTAAAGTGTTTTCTTGCTCATCATCGTCAATTGTAAGTGAGCTCACCACTCTTTGATCTGGATCAAATCCTTCGCCACCATTTTCTTTTGTGAATTGTGAACTAATCATATCT
>DBVO01000006.1 GCA_002308215.1 Christensenella sp. UBA1262 | reverse complement strand
AGAATGTTCGATATTATCCGAAAGAAACGTGATGGTGAAGAGTTGTCAACAGAAGAGATTAGGTTCTTTGTTGAGAACTATGTTTCTGGCGCTATTCCAGATTATCAGGCATCAGCGTTACTTATGGCAATATACTTCAATGGAATGAGCGATAGAGAAACAGCTGATTTAACATTTGCAGTAAGAGATTCTGGAACTCGTCTTGATTTTTCTTCTATTAAAGGTGTGAGAGTAGATAAGCATTCAACTGGCGGTGTTGGTGATAAAACGAGCCTTGTTGTAGCACCATTAGTCGCAACACTTGGGGCAAAAGTAGCTAAGATGAGTGGACGTGGGCTTGGGCATACTGGCGGAACCATTGATAAGCTTGAATCAATCCCACATTTTAATACATCTCTTGAAACAGATGAGTTTATTAAATGCGTTAATGAAGTAGGCGTTGCAATAGTTGGTCAAAGCCATGATTTAGCGCCAGCAGATAAAAAGTTATATGCACTGCGTGATGTTACAGCGACTATAGATAGTTTGCCACTCGTTGTGTCAAGCATTATGGGTAAAAAATTAGCAGCCGATGATGATTGTATTGTGCTTGATGTTAAGACTGGTAGTGGTGCATTCACAAAAACATTAGATGATAGCCGTAAACTTGCACGCACCATGGTTGATATAGGTAAGCGTGCTGGCAAAAAGATGTTGGCGTTAATAACCGATATGGATAGACCACTTGGCAATGCTATAGGTAATTCTCTCGAGGTAATAGAAGCAGTAAATACTTTAAATGGCAAGGGGCCAGAAGATTTCCAAGAGATATGTTTGATACTTGCATCCAATATGTTGTTCCTTGCAGGCAAAGGCAGTTTAGACCAATGCAGAGATATGTGCGAAAAAGCACTGATAAATGGATCTGCGCTTGAGACATTTGCAAAAATGGTTAGAGCTCAAGGCGGGGACGATAGTGTAATTTATGATACAAACAAATTTGAAAAAGCAAAGTATTCACATGTGGTAAGATCTAAAGAGAGCGGTTTCATTTACCATGTAGATACAGAAGGATACGGAATTGCAAGCTTGCTCTTGGGTGCAGGTAGAAATACAAAGGAAGAAAGCATAGATTTTTCAGCAGGGATAATACTTGCCAAGAAAACTGGAGACAAAGTAAACGCCGGTGATGTGATTGCCACACTATATACATCTGATGAAGCAAGATTTGATGTAGCAGAAAGAAAATTTTTAGAATCAACAATAATTAAACTAGAGAGCCCACAAGTTAGACCTTTGGTGCTAGATAGAATAGAATAAAACGGAAGAGAATTATGGCAAAATTATATTTTAAATATGGAGCAATGGGTTGCTCAAAGACAGCACAGGCACTCATAACCAAGTTCAATTATGAAGAACGTGGCATGAAAGTGTTACTTTTAAAACCATCTGTAGATAATAGAGATGGGGAAACAATCATTAAATCTAGAATTGGTTTATCTGCTGAAGCGATAACGGTTTCACCACTTCAGGATTTGTATTCTCTTTATAAAGAGAAGTTTTTCAATTGTAACGTCATTATTGTTGATGAGTGCCAATTTTTGACTCCAGATCAAGTAGATGAACTTAGCCAAATTGTTATAGATTATAACATTCCAGTTCTTTGTTTTGGGCTTGCTACAGACTTTCTCACACATCTTTTCCCAGGAAGCCGTAGGTTGTTTGAAATTGCAGAATCTATAAGCGAAATCAAGTCTGTATGTCGTTGTGGTGCTAAGGCCACTGTAAACGCTCGTATGGATGATTTTGGCAACATTGTATATCGTGGTGAACAAGTTGTCCTTGGTGGCAATGATAGATATGTAGCAATGTGCAGAAGATGTTGGCTAAATAAAAAGCGTGAACAAGAACAAAAAGGACTTTATCTATAATGGGAAACGAAAGCAATAAGAGAATTGTCATTGGTTTTTGTGGTGGTACTGGCAGTGGTAAAACAACACTTGCTAGTAGATTGTGCAATGCAATAGGCGATGATGCATTGATTTTGAGCATGGATTGTTATTACAAAAACAATCCAGATATGCCATATGAAGAGCGTACAAAGATCAACTATGATCATCCAAATGCATTTGATGTTGATTTGATGCTTGAGCAGCTTCGTGCTCTTAAAGAAGGCAAGAGCATAGTCCATCCAACTTATGACTTCACAAAGCATTTAAGAAGTGATAATTGGGTAGAAATGGATAGCAAACACATAATCATTGTTGAAGGTATTTTGCTTTTTGCAATTCCTGAAATAGTAAATGAATTAGATATCAAAATATTTGTTGAAACAGATGCAGACGTACGCATATTGCGTAGAATTCTTCGTGACGTAAATGAACGTGGCAGAAGTCTTGAAAGCGTTGTAAAACAATATTTAACTACAGTTAAACCGATGCATGAGATGTTTATTGAACCATCTAAACGTGTCGCTGATGTTATTGTTCCTGAAGGGGGTAAAAACGAAGTAGCCTTTAGAATGATATTGGATGCAATTCGCAAGAAAATGGATAATTGAAAGATAATATGGTAAACCAAAGAAATGAAAGTGAATACGTTGTTGTAATTGGTGGGGCTAATGTGGATATGCTTGGCATACCATATACAGGCCTATCATTACATGACTCAGCACCTGGTGAATTAAGATATAGTTCAGGTGGAGTAGGGCGTAATATAACAGAAAACTTGGCAAGGTTGGGTGTTAATGTCAAGTTCATTTCTGCGTTTGGTGATGATGCGAACGGCAAAAAGCTAAAAGATGAGTTAATAGCACTAGGTGTGGATGTCTCATATAGCCTTACGTTAAAAGATGAAAACACTTCTACCTATATCTGTTTGAATGACAAAAATGGTGAAATGCAATATGCATTATCTGATATGCGTATTCTAGATCGCCTAGATAGACCATTCTTTGCTGAAAAGTTTGACATTATTAACAATGCTAAGTGTGTTGTTCTTGATACAAATCTTGGAGATATCCTTGGCTATCTCGTTGCTAATATAACGGCCCCTATCTTTCTAGACACTGTGTCTGCGCAAAAGACAGAGATTTGTAAGAAATTCATCCATGATTTGTACTTTGTTAAACCTAACGTTGTAGAAGTGGAAGCTCTTACAGGGGATAGAATAACTAGCAAACGTGATGTTGAAAGAGTAGCAGACAAGGTTTTAGCACTTGGGAATAAAAATGTAGTTATTTCACTCGGTGAAGGCGGTGCCTATTTTACTAACGGCAGAGATTGCGGATATTTAAAGAATGGCACTTTTGAAATAGTAAGTACTACGGGCGCTGGAGATGCATTTATGGCGGCTGAGATATATGGCTATATAAATGGACTGTCACTTGAAGAGGCAACGAAATTGGGGCTTAAGGCAGCAAGAATAGCAATATCAAGCGCTGACACAGTAAGCAAAGATATAAGCAATATTAAACTCGATTAATTTTAGCGCAAAGCGCAAAGGAAATATATGAAAATTAAAGTATCAGAAGAAGTAAAACAAGCATTAAAGAATGGCAATGCAGTTGTCGCTCTAGAGTCGACAATTATTTCTCATGGCATGCCATATCCAAAAAATGTTGAAACAGCTCTTTTAGTTGAAAAAACTGTTAGAGAGAATGGTGCAGTGCCTGCGACAATCGCAATAATTAAAGGCATACCAACGATTGGCTGTTCTAGAGACGAAATAGAGCATCTTGGCAAAGCAGGACTTTCTGTTACTAAAACATCTAGGAGAGATATTCCTGTAGTCGTTTCAAAGGGTCTAGACGGTGCAACAACAGTTGCAGCGACGATGATATTCGCAGCTATGGCTGGTGTTAAGATATTTGCTACAGGCGGCATTGGCGGCGTTCATAGAGGTGCGGAAACAACGTTTGATATTTCAGCAGACTTAGAAGAACTTGCTCGTACTGATGTAAATGTAATCTGCGCTGGAGCAAAGAGTATACTTGATCTTGGACTTACTCTTGAATATTTAGAAACGAAGGGTGTAGAAGTTATTGGGTACGGAACAGATGAGTTGCCAGCTTTCTTTACAAGAAAGAGTGGTTTTAAAGTAAATGATAGAATGGATACGCCACTTGAAATTGCTAAAGCAATTAAATGTAAAGATGATATGAATCTTGGCGGTGGAACTCTTATAGTTAATCCTATACCTGAACAGTATTCAATGGATGCAGATTATATTGAGAGTGTAATTGAAAAGGCAATTGGAGAAGCAAATGAAAAGGGTATTAAAGGGAAAGAAATTACACCTTTCTTACTTGATAAAATACAAAGAATTACAGGCGGTCAAAGCCTTGAAAGCAATATTAAACTAGTTCTTAATAATGCAGCACTTGCATCAAAGATTGCTGTTGAACTTGCTAATCTTTAATCAAAAAGGAGAGAGCTATGGATATAAAAGAAATTCTTTCTAAATGTGATCATACACTTCTTGCTCAAACAGCTACTTGGGAAGAGATAAAAGCAATTTGTGATGATGGTATAAAATATAATACCGCATCTGTTTGCATCCCACCAAGTTTTGTTAAACGTGCAAAAGAATATGTTGGAGATAAACTTGCAATATGCACAGTTATTGGTTTTCCAAATGGCTATAATACAACAGCAATTAAAGCATTAGAAACTCAAGATGCGCTAAACAATGGTGCTGATGAGATAGATATGGTTATTAATATTGGCGAATTAAAGGCCAAGAATTATGGATATGTTTTAAATGAGATAATGACACTAAAGTCTCTATGCGGAGAAAAGATATTAAAAGTTATTATTGAGACATGTTTATTAACTGACGATGAAAAGATAAAAATGTGTGAATTAGTAACTGAAGCTAAAGCTGATTACATCAAAACATCTACTGGTTTTTCAAAAGCTGGTGCAACGTTTGATGATATAAAGCTTTTTGCAAAACATATTGGTCCAGATGTTAAAATGAAAGCAGCAGGTGGAATATCTTCGATTAGTGATGCCGAAGAGTTTATTAAACTTGGTGCTTCTAGACTTGGTACTAGTAGAATAGTAAAAATCGTAAAAGAAATGGAAAGTAAATAGGGGGAGTTTATGGCAATACCTACACCACACATTGAAGCAAAAAAAGGAGATTTCGCTGACACTGTATTGATGCCAGGTGATCCATTAAGAGCAAAGTTTATTGCAGAGACTTATTTAGAGGATTGTAAGCAAATTAATTCTGTTAGAGGAATGCTAGGTTATACAGGTTTCTATAAAGGTAAGAAAGTATCTGTTATGGGGTCTGGTATGGGACAACCTTCAATTGGTATTTATTCTTACGAAC
>DBVO01000047.1:760-9834 GCA_002308215.1 Christensenella sp. UBA1262 | reverse complement strand
TCCATCATACCTGGCATAGATGCTCTTGCGCCGGAACGTACAGAAACAAGAAGTGGGTTATTCTTATCGCCAAACTTCATGCCTGCTTTCTCTTCGAGAAGAGCGATGTGTTCCATGATTTCTGCTTTGATAGCGTCATTAATTTGTCTGCCGTCTTCGTAGTATTGGGTGCATGCTTCTGTTGTGATTGTGAAGCCATAAGGAACAGGAAGACCAATGTTGGTCATTTCTGCGAGGTTTGCGCCCTTGCCACCAAGGAGCTCACGCATGTTTGCATTGCCTTCGGCAAACTGATAAACATATTTTTTGCCCATTTAGAAAATCCTCCTAAAAGATATCTTTGAATATAATATTATAATAACAAAATAAATAAACATTTGCAAGAAAAATTTACAAATTCAATATTTTCCTAAAAGGAAAATTTGCTAATAATTTAATTAACAACACACGTGTCTTATTTTTTGGCTAAAAACTTAAAATATTTCTCATACTCTTGCCATAGTTAAAATTTTTTGATAAACTAATTTTATCATCCTCAAACAATATTGTTTGAATGTTATGCAACAACTTAGGAGGAATGGTAATGCTCCAAGTTTACAAGAAAATAAATAAATCTGTTGTTGAAGTAGATCCAGAACTTATTGTGGAAGGCTACGATTTTACTGATCAATGGGTACACATGTCAAACCCTACCGATAAGGAAATCGAGCTTATTTCATCAACAGCTAAAATTCCTGAAGATATGATAAAAGCAGCACTTGACTCTGAAGAGCGCGCACATATCGACAAGGAAGATGGCGTAATTTGTGCTATTACCGACATCCCTATTACAGAAGATGATGATGAAAAGTATTCGTACTCCACATTGCCATTTGGTTGCATAACCACTCCAGAATGTGTCGTAACTGTTTGCTTGAATGAGACATCTATCATCTATGATCTTATGGCGGGACGTTACGTAAAAGATTTCAATATCCATAAACGCACAAGATTCTTCTTGCAACTTGAGTACGTTATTGCTAAGAAATATCTTCAATACCTTAAACAAATCGATCGAGCAAGCCAACGTGTTCAAGCAGAGCTTGAAAAGGCAATGAAAAACGAAGGTTTAAGCGAAATGCTCTCACTTGAAAAAGCACTCGTGTACTTCTCAACATCTTTACGTGCAAATGGCGCCGTTCTTGATAAAGTTCCAAGACTCATAAAATTCTTTGAAGAAGATGAGGACCTTTGGGAAGATGTTTTAATTGAAAACAAACAAGCTATTGAGATGTCAAATATCTATCGTGATATTTTGAATGGCACAATGGATACTTATGCATCAATTATTTCAAACAACTTAAACGTTGTTATGAAGACACTCACAGTTCTTACATTGCTCGTTGACACCCCTGCAATGATAGGCTCAATTTGGGGCATGAATACTGGTGTTCCTTTCCAAAACAAACTTTGGGGGTTCTGGATTGTTCTTGGAATTAATGCGGTCGTTTTAATCATAATGATCATTCTTCTCTGGAAGAAAAAACTTCTCAAATAAATCCCATGATTTCAGTATTCTAATGCACTCAATTTCATTTTAAAGAAAACAAAAATCCCACGCGATTTGCGTGGGATTTTATTTGTTTAAACTATTTATTTTTTCATAAGTTCTTGCATAATTTTGGCCATGCATTGTAAGCAAATCTTGTTGTCTTCTGGACTATCTTTAAACTTCTTATATGTTTGAACAAGCATGAGTGCAACTCTCATCTTCATAGTCTTGGACATACCTTGTGCAATCATATAATCAATAAGGTGTGGAAGTTTAACAAGTTTAGCTGGATGAACAACTTCATCGTCCTCTTCTGGGCCATCTACAACATAAACAACTTCTTCTTGTTCTTCTTGATCGCCCTCTTCTGCAGGCTTCTCTGCTGGCTCTTCAGCAGGTTCTTCTGCCACTTCTTCCTCTTCTTCAGCAGGTTCTTCATCTGGAGCTGCTTCTTCTTCCACAGGCTCTTCTGCTGGTTCTTCAGCAGCAGGTTCCTCTTCAACTGGTTCCTCAGCGGCTGGCTCTTCTGGAGCTGGTTCTTCAGCAGCTGGTTCTTCAGCCTTTTCTTCTTCTGGTTGCTCTTCAGCTTGTGCTTCTGGAGCAGGCTCTTCTGCTGGTGCTTCTTCAGCTGGAGCTTCTTCTACAGGAGCTTCCTCATCATTAGGTGCTTCGCCCATCAAGAAAGCTTGCAACTCATCGAGTTGAGCTGCTTCTTCTTCACTTAAAACTTCAGCTTCAACTTCGATATCATCAAGTACAAGTTCACTATCAAGGAAGTCTTGATCGTTGGCTTCTTCAACAGGTTCGTCATTTTGAACTTCTGGTTCTTGTTTCAAAAGATCTTCTTGTTTTTCTTGTTCCGCTGCTTGTTGTGCTTCAAGTTTTTTCTTTTTGCCAAACATTGCTAAAACCTCTTTTTTACTATATTTTATTAAAACTTACTTTCCCCTAAAATGTCTTGGGCAGATCCTTCCTCTATACCATGTACAGATTCTGGCTCGTCAAGATGGACAGGCGTTTTTCTCATATCTGCTTGCAATGAGAAAATCACTTTCTTCAAACAATCCACAATAATCTTTTTATCTTCTGGACTATCTTTAAATTTGCCATAAACACCAATAAGCATTGTAGCAACTTGCATCTTAACCTTCTTTGACATGTTTTGTGCAAGCATATAATCAGTGAGATTAGAGAGTTTAGACAGACGTGCAGGTTGCACATAATCCTCTTCCTCTTCTTCACCATCTACTACGTAGACAACTTCAGGTTCCTCTTCTTCAGGTTCATCTGCAGGAGTTTCTTCAGATTCTTCTTNNTCTTCCTCTTCCTCAGCAGGCTCCTCTTCCACAGGCTCTTCTGATTCCTCAGCTGGTTCTTCAACTGGCTCCTCTGGAACCTCTTCTTCTGTAGGCTCTTCAGCTGGTTCTTCTACTGGAGCTTCCTCCGCTTGTTCAGGCTCATCTGCTGGTTCCTCTTGAGGCTCCTCTTCTGCAGGCTCTTCAGCTGGTTCTTCTACTGGAGTTTCCTCGGCCGCTGGCTCTTCTTCTACTGGAGCTTCTTCCGCTGGTTCAGGCTCCTCTGCTGGCTCCTCTACTGGCTCTTCTGGAATTGGTTCTTCAACTGGCTCCTCTACTGGTTCTTCAACAGGTTCTTCCGCTGGTTCTTCAGGAGCAAGTTCTGCATCTTTTCCAAGAGCATGAACATAACAATAATCAAGGATACCCTTGAGTTCATCTTCTTCATATGTGTCATCAAGTGGCAAACTATACCACTCATCTTTTGACTTAGGGAAAGCACTCAAATTGATGTTTTGATGTTTTTCCTTAAGAACTGCCTCAAGTTCGCTATCTGCATTTACAAGAAGTAAAGATGCACCATCTATTTCATATGCATATGCAAAGCACTTTCTATTTTCATTATCAAGAGCAAAATAAGTATCAGCAAGTGGAAGACCTGTTGATGTCTTATTCTCACGCTCATTAACTTCTACATTATCACCATATTTTTCTTTGAGATATTCCCCAAAGAACTTTTTGCCAACAACAGCATGGCCAGCTTTCTTTGCCGCGGCTATGCTCTCTTTGAGAGCAACTGGTTCTTCTTTCTTCGGCTCTTCTTCTACAGGTTCCTCAATTGGTTCCTCTTGAACTGGCTCTGTCTCTTGTGGCGCTTCTTCTACAGGCTCTTCTGGAACAGGCTCTTCTGGAACAGGCTCTTCAACTGGTTCTTCATCAGGTTCTTCAGCAGGCTCTTCATGTTGTTCTTCAACAACTTTTGCTACTTCTTCTTCTGCCTCATCAGCGATTCGTTTGTTTTCAAGTTCTTCAATTAGATCTTCAATTGGAGTTGGTTCTTGTTCTTCCTCTTCCAAATTAATTTCTTTTGCAGTATTACGTGCAACAATTTCGTCTACCATTGCTGCAAGATCAGCAAGCGGAGATGAGTCTGTAGAGAAATTCTTTTCAACTTGGAAGTTAACTTTTGCATCAAGTTCATCTTGCATATCATAGAACTTGTCGCGAGTTGATTTAATCTGTTTTCTATTAACAAACACAAGGACAAGATACAATGCTGCAGAGAGCAAAAGACCAGCACAATGAACAACGCTCATCTCAATGCTTGAAAGTGTACCAAATCCCCAGAAAGCAAAAATAGCAACAAGGATGAGAGCTATTCCAATAAAGAGATTTGCTCTTACATCCTTCACTTTTTTCACTTCTTTATCATAAACATTCTTTTCACTAACTAAATCACTTGGATAGCCAAAACGAACACCTAAATATTCCACCCAACTGTCTCTAAGTGGAGCTGGTGCTTTTTGAGAGAAACACTCTGCTGTAAAATCGCCAACGTTGTCATCATCGATACTCTCGACGTGAGACAAATATTTGATAATCTTTTTACACGCAAGTTTAAGTTTATATGCCTTTGACCCAAAGAAAGTTAAGCCTATAATAAGGCCAACCCCAGCAATAACTGCAAGGACAACAATAAAATAAGATTTCAAGTCAATTTGTGGAAGTTTTGAAGACAAATTAGCTAACCATGTAAATACTTTAGAAAAGAATTCCACGATGTTGTCCTCCTTAAAAGCATACTTATAGAATAATTATAAATTCATTTGTCAAAAAAAGCAATAGTAAATTAATTAAAAATATTAAAATAATGATAGCAAAAAAATATGGCGCGCAAATCTTATTTCTGCACGCCATCAAAACACTTGTTTTTTATTGCAAATATATGGCTGGTTTATATTTCATCAACCTCTGTAAAATCATCTGAGTTAATGGTCTTGCCAGTAGTAAACGAATAAAGCAACGTTTTATCGATGTTTACATTAAATGCCCTTTCAATTGCCATTTTGTATAGTTTAAGTTGCTCTTTGTAATTATTTAGCTCGTTTTCATCTCTCAATGAAGAGTGCTTAAAATCAACAATTATTTTTTTGTCGCCATCAATAAACAAGTCCAAAACGCCCTGCACAAGGACCTTCTCATCCGTGCCAAATTCTTTACGAACATCATTTGCAGGCCCATACATCATAAATGCTTTTTCTCTCTGACACTTGCCTAGTTTTTCAAATTTCAAAGCATAACGCATTACGCTACTGTTTAAGCACCTAGCAATATTCTTTTCGAATTCTTTCCCATCAGCTTCACGCGCATCTTTGACCTCATCTTCGGTTAAGTATTTTTCTTCTATAAGCCTATTTATTTCATTTTTAACTTCGTCCACACCACTAGTATTAAAATCAATATATTGCATGATTCTATGATATGTAGTACCTACATTCTTATAGTAGTTATTTGAATAAGCTTTAATAGCTTGCTCATCCAAAACATCCGTTGCAGAAGCGCTATATTTAATAGCAAGTTCTGTGGCGACCTTGTATGGATAAACGTATGCTTGAGCATTTTCAATTGCAGCCTGTATAGTCTTATTTGGTGCAGGGAAATCATGTTTTTGATCATGCCCTAAATCTAGAGCAAATTCCTCATTTCTATGCACAGTATATGTTATATTTGCTCCTTTTGCTATTGCGTCGCTAATCATATCCAACATACTGGAATAAGGCGTAATACTGATAACCTTACCAAAACATTCAAGTTTGGATTTGCTTATAGAAGATGTAACATACATGTAATGTTTTGCTCGTGTTAAAGCTACATACAACAAACGCATCTCCTCGCCAATAGTCTTTTTATTATTAAGCTTTTTAGCAGCAAAACGAGATATAGTTTTATCAGACTTCTCATTTTTATCAAAATCGAAATAATTAAGTGAAATATACCCTTGACTATCAACTATTAAATCGCCCTTTGTGTCGTTTAAACTAAAGCTCGAATCTAACCCACAAACAAATACAACTTCACTTTCAAGGCCTTTGTATCCATGAATAGTTGAAATGTGTACCCTGTCACTCTTAGTACTAGATGACTTTTTAGATGGTGATTCTGTATAATTTCTTAAGAACCTTCCAAGAGACTCATTGTCTTTGTCTGAAATGCCAGCTACAAACGCTTTTAGCCCGTATATATCTGCCTCACCATATTTTCCCAAATAGGCATCATAAGAGAAATCAGAAACTATACCACTGGCTAATTCTTTTACATTCTTAAAACTTGCTTTTATGCGATATTTTTGCAACAACTTATTAGTAACTTTAATCTTGTCTGCTAGCGCATCACCCTTTTGCTCATATATTACGAACTTATCATAAAAAGTTGGAGCTTCTACTTCTGCAATAGTAGCAAGTTCTTGTTCGGTATAACCACCAAAGAATGATAGCAAAAATCCTACGAATGGGATATCTTGGCGCGGATTATCTATTGTGCGCAAAAACTGTATCAAATCACACTCTGGTTCTGACTTGGATTTTTCAAATCCACTATCATCAATAGGTATACCTGCCTCTTTGAGTTGGGATATAATTCTTTGAGCACTAGTTGAACGATTACGGATGATAATTGTTATATCGCCATAACTAATAAAGCCATCTGTCTTTCTAGCATTCCCAACCAATTCACGTATTTTTCTTGCAACAAAGATACCTTCACAATCTGCAGAAGTCAAACTCTTTTCTTTCCCGTCATCAAGCGTTATATCATACACGCCATTAACATCTGGGTTGCCTTTCTTGTCATAACAGAAAAGATGCATTTCACTTATAGCATGTTGTTCTACTTTTTTTAATTCAAACTTTGCTTCTTTTGCGTAATCAACATCTGCAGTATCTTTTGTCATAATAACATTAAAAATACTGTTAACAAATTCTAAAATTTGTTTCCCACTTCGGAAATTGCGATTAAAGTTAATAGCAGTGCCATCACCGCTTTCATATCTTGCCTGTCTTCTTAAAAAGTTCGTTGGGTCAGCAAGTCTAAAACCATATATGCTTTGCTTTGTATCACCAACCATAAAACAATCTTTGTCAATGAGATTTGAAATTATGTATTCCTGAGTTGGATTAACATCCTGGTATTCATCAACAAATACATGCTTGAACTTTTTAATCGGCGCTTCTTCGTTTTTCAACAGTTCAACCGTTTTGTGCTGTAAATCTTCAAAGGCAAGAACGTTGTCTTCATTTTTAAGACGATTAAGTTCTGCCTCAAAGTTTTGGGTTATTTCGATAAGTTTATCAATTAATACTCCTGAAGCACTATGAGCCTTTTTGAGCATTTCCTCTTTCCCAGCAAATTCAGCAAGGTCCTCGATTTCTAGAGTCATCTCATTAATGCAAATTTTCGCGATATTGCCATATTCAATGAATTCTGGGTCCCATTTTTTAGAAGATGTGCTTGCATCTACCTTTTGGAAACTGGCCGCCAAGCGACACATATCTCCAAAATTATCAACTGTAGATAATTGATCAGCATAATAATATGCGTTTACTATTTTGTTTAAATACTTAGCAATAGTTCCGCCCTCATCAGCACCTTTTTCAAAAACAAGTTTGCAAGGTTCTAGGACCTCTTTTGCTTTAGCAAAAAGATTATGTTCAAAATCAAGAATAATATTTAAGAATTTGCTATGTTCAAAATCATTATAACAATCGTGAACATTGTTATAAAATTCTTCTTGATTTGGCTGAATATCAATAATTTGAAACAGTTTAATAATGTTGTCTTTTAAATTATCTTCTTTGCGCCTTTGTGAAAAAATCTGAACTATTTTTTCAAAAGTCTCATCACCTTTTTTGTCGTAAGCATCAAATACGTTTTCAAGTGCTTGATACATGTACTCTTTGTGTTCATCTTCATCGAGAACCTCAAATGTAGGTGAAATTCCAAGATAATTGAAATTATCTTTAATAAGAGACTGGCAGTATGCGTGTATTGTGCTTATATGAGCAAAAGATAACTCATCAAGCTCTCGCTTGAGAACATTTTGAACTTCACCATCCAAAACTAATACTGCTTGATAAAGTGCCCTATGCAATTTTTCGCGAAGCTCATCAGCTGCAGCATTGTTATAGACAAGTATGAGCATATCTTTTAATGATATTCTTTCATCTTCTGATAATGCGCTCTCTATAATCAAACGCAAAATGCGGCTAATCATCGTTGAAGTTTTACCAGAACCTGCGGCTGCAGAAACTATTATTTGGCCGCTACCCCATATAGCTTTATCTTGAGAAACCGTAACTTCCGAAGGCAAGTAGACTCTTTCATGTTCTTTTATATCAGTCATTATTATCTTCCTCCTTGTCTTCAAACGAGTTTAACGTGACTTTTCCATTTCCACGTTCACGATCATAGCAGTATGCACAAGTGTCTTTATAATCGCACCACTTGCAAGCATCCTTTATTGGCAATGGTTTAATAAAACCATTCTCGATTGCTTCTTCACCTTTAGCGGCGATTTTTAATGCGTAGTCTCCAATAATGTCGAATTGTTTTTCATCTTCAAAATATGTTGATTTTGGCAAAGATCCTGATGGGTTAATTGGCAACACTGATTGCTTAAACGAATCAACATCTTCAACCACACTCAAATTATCTATCTGTTCTAATATCTTAGGATCCTTAACGAAGTGCCCTTCGTATTCAAATCTCGCTTGATCATCTTTTCTAAATCCCTGAATTATTGGGAAATAACATACCCCAGCTGGTTTTTTGTTTATACTATCTTTTACTGCTTTCATATAGATATATAATTGGATTCTCTTTCCATAATATATATCTTTAATATCAAGTTCAGCTGAATATGTCTTATAGTCAATAATCATAAATTTGTCATCATTAACATCGATTCTGTCAATAATACCATTGAAAACAACTTCATTTTCCCCAACCTTAATAGACATAGGATTAATTGGATCTTTTCCTATAGAAGCTTCCATTAGATATGGCTCAAATTGTGATCTTGATTTTAGACTAAACATGTCTTTAGCAAGTTCTACCGATTCCTTTTTAACTCTCATTAGAAGTCTTTTTGTTTGTGGCTTTTCAAGCAAATACTCGAAATCGCCATCGGCAACTGCTTTCTCAAAATATGATTCAGCTTTTTTAGCCACATTACTTTCATTAACTTTCCCATA
>DBVO01000047.1:0-720 GCA_002308215.1 Christensenella sp. UBA1262 | reverse complement strand
CGTTTTTTCAAAGCTAAAATATAAGCAAAATAATATTGATATGGGCACGAATAGAATTTTTCCAGTCTTGAAACACTTGTTGTTTTTATAGCTTTTGAAGAAGGCTCTATTGTAATTGGCCTTTGATCCATAGAATCAAGTTTTGCTCTCTTTTCTGCGTTTAGAGTTTCTCTCGCTGAGCTATATAATTCAAGTTCGTCCGATAATACGCCACTGGCTGTTGAATCTTCAAGAACAACTGGCATAGCATTCCTTAAAATTTCATGATATGCGCTATTCTTTGTAGCAAATATGTCCTCTGCAGTTCTTATCGCTTCGTCTGTTGGGAGTTCGCTGATATGTTCAAAATCAATTATTTCTTCTTTTATTGGATTTCCGTTTAAACTTAATATGTCTATAAGTTCTTGGATAACGACTGAAGGTTGCATAAAAGCTCCGTCGGATATTTCAGGATGAGAAATAATTAATTTGCCATGTGGCTTTTTCATCAAGTCACAAACGGCATACATGTTTGTTAATATTTTTTGATATGACGTTGGTGATATTTCAACACCTAATTTGCCTAAGGCTTCCTCGTCATTTGCGTTAATAACTATTCCGCCACTTTCTGTTGAAGGAAGCTTCCCGCTAACAGCTCCTAAAATATAAACATCCTTGCCACCCATAAAACGACTGTCAAAACCACCAACAAACACGCAGTCAAGATATGTTGGAACAAGA
>DBVO01000054.1 GCA_002308215.1 Christensenella sp. UBA1262 | reverse complement strand
TGTATATGCCACAGAAGAAGTTCCAGATGATGCAGGTGGACCACTTGATAGGGCATTCCTTTGGGACCAAGAATGGGGATTGTTACAATATGATATGAACAAAGGCGAGAGCTTCTCAATTCATGGAAACTTCTTTGATATTAATCTTTCCAAGCTCCCACTCGTTTGTTCATTCGAACCAACAAACTATGGCTCTAGTGATAACCCAGATGGTCGTGATGCATATTATATGGATTGGATGTCCAAGATATCCTTTATAGATATAAGAGGTTATGATGTCAGATACGCAAATGGCGTTAATGGAGAAAAACTCAATTTGAGTGCATCAGGAATTAGCCCAACTGAAAGCGATGAAGCAGATGAATATTTTTACTTTGATAATTTCGCAGTTAAAGGCAATTGCTCACCAAAACAAGTTTTGCTTGATTTGAGCAATGGCCACACAGATTATGTAGAAGGTAATGATGATAACCCTGTTTATGGTGGTGGTATTATCTTTGTAAAGACACACTATTGCCATGCAGAAGTAACAAATATTAATGCACATGGTTGCTTCATTCCATTCTTCTCTAGAGATTATACGGTTGTAAACTATAACAACTGCAAAGCATACGATGGTTATCTTAATGCGTTGTATGTAAATGGTGAGTCATCAACATACTTAAATAACTGCCACTTTAAGCGTTCAGGAGGCCCTCTCATGATCGTTACACAGGGTACCGATGATTTAGATGGAGACAGAACTAAATCTGAATATATCGAGATACCGCGAGTAATAGCAGACGACGACACTGTTCTCTTGAACTTTGTTACAGGCGAAGAAGTATGGTTCGATATATTTGCTCCAGGTCAAGTTTCCTTGTTGAAACCACTTGATGGGCTGCTTAACAATTATTTCACAAAGACATTCCTTAAGGATAATATGTTTAATTTAATTGCAGTTTCATCTCAAGGGCAATGCTACGTTTCCTATAAAGGAGACAAGATGGACAGACTTGCAACAGATACTGTTTACCAATATGCGAGTGGTTTTGCGGCAAATGGCTCAATAGCATTTACCGTTGGAGATACCATGTGCGCAGTTGGCCAAACAAGTGGAGGCCAATACTATTTGCAAAACGCAGCTCAACAAGAATTGCAAGCAGAGGGTTCACCATATCCAACAATTTCTGAATTCCGTGGTGCCCACAACTATATTACGCTTCATGTTGGATCAGGCGCTGAAGCGCTTGGAATCTTCACAGGGTTTATGCCTTATGCAGGTTAATTCAAATTGATGCATAGCATCAACATAAAAACAGCCTTGATTTTTCAAGGCTGTTTTTCTTGCCTTTATACAGCTATGGTGCTAAAATACCTAAGAGGTAAAATATGAAAAAAAATCTTTTAGTATTTGTGCCATTCTTAATAATTGTTGTATTTATTGGATTAATAGCACTTAACTGTGTTTTCTTTGTTAAAGACAGGGAAAAGCAGCAAAAAGCAGCAGAAATAGCAGCTTTGTTTAAGGCTTATTATGATATGAAAGTAGCAAGCTATGAAGAAGAGAATCCAACTCTTGAAAATGTAGATGTTGCTTTCTTGGGTGACAGTCTTACAGATGGATATGACGTTAAGTCATATTATCCAGATCTCAATGTTGTAAACAGAGGAATTGGCGGAGACACAACGTTTGGGCTAGAGAATCGTTTGCAAGTAAGCGCATATGACGTTAATCCTAAAGTAATCGTTATGCTTATCGGGGCAAATAACATTTATACAATGTTCCAGAATTATGAGCGTATAGTGCAATCTTTAAGAAGCCATTTGCCAAACACGAAGATAATACTTATTTCATTGTCTCCTCTTGGAGCTAATTTTGCAGATCGCAATGATACTGTTATTTCAAACAATGTTGAAATTCAAAACATTGCATCTCGCAACGGGTGCACGTACGTTGACATACATTCAATTCTTCGTAATCCTGAAACAGGGCAGATGTACGATGAATATACAATAGAAGGATTACATTTTTCCGCAGAAGGCTATGTTGTTATAACGAACACACTGCGCCCAGTTATTGATAGCTTATTAGCATAAACTAAAGGAATAAATAAAACAACCGCACCGATGTGCGGTTGTTATTTTTTTGTTTAAGTTATTGCATGGAGAAGAAATAATCTTTTATTTTTTCTGGAGACTCTGCGCAGTCTGTTTCAAACCAATATATTACACATAAAATGAAATCTTCACAAACTTTGTTTTTTAACAATGCATCTGGGACATCAAGATGTTTTACGTGCCTATCTAGAATCAATCTTTCGATGATTGGCATAACGCTTTCTCTCATGTCATGTAAAAAGGCATTGCGGCTAGAAGAACCCAATATTGCAGTTATTAATTCTTTTTCATCGTGAAGATGATAGAAAATATGTGTAATTAGGTGAGAATAATCAAAGATGCTTGATTTTGAAAAGTCATGTGTTTCTTCTACCGTAAGGGAGTGGGAGAATACATGTTCAAAGATGTTTGCAGATATAGAATCCAACACATCTTCTTTTGTGCGAAAGTGGGTGTAGAATGTTGATCTTGAAACACCACTTTCTTGCAAAATATCTTCTACAGTCATCTTATCATAGCCTTTCTTTTTAAGAACAACAGCAAATGCTTGATATATAAGACTACGGGTTTTTTTAACTCTTTTATCCATTATTAGATACTCCTGTTTTGTAACGCTTATATTATAGAACGAAATGTTTTGAAAAATCAAGAAAAAATCGAACAAAACTTAAAAAAACTTGCAAAAACTCATGCATATTGGTATCATAAAAGCATGAAAACAGCCACTTTATCAACACTTGATGAGCAAAAGAGAATAAGGCTCAGAAAGATATTAATTATTATTGCACTGTTAATTCTTACAGTGCTCATGTTTTTTGTATGTCTTTTTGTGGGTTCATCAAAGATGTCGGTGAAGGATGGTTTTGACGCACTTGGCTGGAATAGCACCAATGCAAATAACCGAATTATGTGGAATATTCGTTTTCCACGAGTTCTTGCAGCTGTTGTTGCAGGAGCGGGGCTTGCAATTGCAGGCTTAATTATGCAAACATGTCTGGGGAATGTTATGGCATCCCCATCAACACTGGGTGTTTCTAATGCTGCCGTGTTTGGTGCAAACCTTTCAATTATAGGATTCGCAGGCGGTTTCCTAACCATGGGAAAGAATATGGCTGATGCTGTGAATAGTTTCAACCCATTTGCTGTTTCAATGGTAGCATTTGTTTTCTCTATAGCATCTACGCTTTTAGTTCTTGCGCTGTGCCGTTTAAGAAATTTCTCACCTAACACAATTGTGCTTGCCGGTATAGCAATAGGTGCAATATGGACAGCTGGCACTACAATTTTACAGTTCTTTGCAACAGATGTTGGTTTATCTGCTGCTGTTATATGGAGTTTTGGCGATTTAGGGCGCGCTACGTACAAGCAAGACTATTTTATGATAGGAATTGTTGGTGCTGCGCTTATAACGTTTATTTGCCTGTCCTGGCGCTTTAATGCCATGCTTGGCGGAGACAATGTTGCAAAAAGTGTAGGCGTTAACGTTACAGCGCTTCGAGTATCTGCATTACTTATAGCATCGCTAATCACATCTGTATGTGTTTCATTCCTTGGTATTATAGGATTTGTCGGAATAATTTGTCCTCATGTTGTTAAAAAGCTTCTTGGGCATAACCACGTTGTATCAATTCCTATGACGGCTCTTACCGGTAGTTTGCTCCTGCTTATTGCAGATACTATTTCTCGTAGTATAGCAGGGGGCACAGCGCTTCCAGTAGGAGCAATTACTTCGTTACTTGGTGCGCCGTTCTTCCTTGTTATGTTGTTTACGGCAAAGGAGCGTGCGTAATGTTAGAGATTAAAAATTTAGAATTCGGTTATAAAAAAGGCCAGCCAGTATTAAAAGATATAAACCTATCTCTTGAAGATGGAGAAATAGGCGTTCTTCTTGGTAAGAATGGGGCAGGCAAGTCCACGTTGTTCAAGTGCTTGTTAGGATTGTTAAAACCTACAGGCGAAATATTACACGATGGGAAAGACTTGACAAAAATATCTCGAATAGATCGCGCAAAATTAATTGCATATGTCCCTCAAGAGATATCGTTTGGAGATTTAACCGTATTCGACAGCGTTTTAACGGGCAGGCTGT
Source organism: Christensenella sp. UBA1262 (assembly GCA_002308215.1). Classification (GTDB taxonomy): domain Bacteria; phylum Bacillota; class Clostridia; order Christensenellales; family CAG-917; genus CAG-475. The sequence continues at coordinate 9,259 of DBVO01000054.1, read as the reverse complement.
CACGTTTTGGCATGATTGCTGGTGCAAAAGACAGAGAAGTTGTTAATAATGTGCTGGAAGAATTAGATTTATCTAATATCGCAAACAAAAACGTTAATCAGCTTTCAGGAGGCGAACGCCAAAAAGTTGCTATAGCACGAGCTCTTGCACAAGAACCGCACATGTTGGTTTTTGATGAGCCAACAGGCAACCTTGATATACAAAATGAAAAGCTCATATTTGATATTGCAAAGAGAATTGCAAAAGAAAAAAATATGACAATAATTATAGCCATCCATAATTTAAACTTCGCATTTGCTTTTGGAGACAAGTTCTTTTTAATGAAAGACGGCATCATTAAATATGTGGGTGGTGCAGAAATCTTAAATGAAGAAACCATAGATGATGCATTTGGAGTAGGCGTCAAAATAATTGAGGTCGATGGAAACAAAGGCATCATATTTGGAGGTTAATATGGCAAAATTGATAAGAAAAACTACCGTTTGTGTAATTATCGCGGCAATAGCGTTATCAATTATTTCAGTTGGTTTTGTTGCATGCAACAAGAAAACAGATGTTAAAGGTAACATTACAATTACCGATATGATTGGTAGAGAAGTGAATATAACACCTGGCTCATACAAGAAAGTAGTTTGCATTGGTGCTGGTGCTCTTCGTATGTACACATATATTGGGGATGTGAGTTTGCTTGCTGGTGTAGAAGACCTTGAAAACACTACATTGCAACAACGTCCAAAGATGTTTGATCAGGCTGCAAGGCCATATCAACTTGCAAACAAAGATGTTTTTGATGCTATCACAAATTCTTGTGGCGTTGGTGGCCCACAAGCGCAAGCAGCTGAAGCAGAAAAAATACTTGCTTGCAATCCAGACATTGTTATTTCCGAATATGAAGACGTTGAAAAAGAAAACGCTCTCCAAGAACAACTTGGTGTTCCAGTTATTACACTGAGATATGGTGCAAATGGAGTATTTGATGATAATGTAAAAAACAGCCTTACATTACTTGGCAAGGTTTTTGCTAAGGAAGAAAAAGCTGCAACGCTCAATGCATTTATCGCAGAGCAAACAAAACTCATTTCTGATAGAACAGCTAATGTAGCCGAAGTTGATAAGCCAACTGTTTATATTGGTGGCCTTGGTAATTGGGGAACAACAAACCATCTTATGACAGCTCAAAACTATGCTCCATTTAATGTTGCACATATAAAGAATGCTGTAAGCGGTCTTGCAAAAGATGGGGTACAAGCAATAGAAGAAGAAAAGTTTATTGCACTTGGATCAAGTATTGATATTATGATTCTAGATTCTGCTGCTGTTAAGAACATTAAACCTCTTTATGCAGAGGACGACACGATGTTTGATGATATTAAAGCATGGCAAGATGGTGAAGTATATCTTGAAATGGCTTATAATGCATATTACACCAATCTTGAACTTGCACTTGTCAACACATGGTGGATTGCAAAAGTTGCATATCCGGATCTCTTTGCTGATATTGACATGACAGAGAAAACAAATGAAGTTACTCGTGCATTCCTTGGTAAAGATTTGGCAACAGCAATATTTGCTTGCCCAGCAAGCTTTGGCGGATACAGCAAAATAAATACAGAAACATTCTTTGCATAATATGACTCGAAATATAATAGAAAAGTACTTTGACAATCTTGCAAAAGATTGGGATTCATATCAAGATTGTCCTGAAGATGTCAAACGAGCACTTCTTGAAAGGGCTGGTATATCAAAAGGCGATCATGTTCTAGATGTCGCCTGTGGCACAGGAGCCATTGCTGGCGTTTTACATGAATTAACAGGAGAAACAGTAAAAGGCGTTGACATTTCAGGAGAAATGATCTCAGTTGCAAAAAGCAAATATGCAAATTGCAGCTGGGCCCAGTTTGAGCATGCGGATTTCCTTAATATGGAAGAAGGATTTTTTGATGATGTAGTAATTTACAACGCATATCCTCATTTTCTTGATGTAAATTTTGTTGTTGAGAAGGCTGCTAGAATGCTTAAAAGCGGTGGTAAATTGGTTATTGTCCACTCGCTTTCTAGAGAGCGTATTAATTCACATCACAAGCAACATGCAGATCGTGTTTCGAGGCCAATTTTATCACCAGAAGAAGAAGCAAAGCATTATAATCATGATTTTGAAACAAAAATTGCTGAAGAAGACGAAGAGCATTATTTGCTTGTTTTAGAGAAAAAATAATCAGCGATAATTTAAATCAAAGAGCGAATCTTAGATTCGCTCTTTTTTATTATTTTATATGCTAGAAATGGCTCTATTTTTGTTCCATTCATCATGTATTAAAAACGCAATAAAATCCTTCTCAAAAATTTTTTTAAAAAAATGAAAAAAACAGTTTACATATTAGCACTTTATACATATAATATAGGAACTAACTGCCTAGAGGTTATTATGGGTAAATACAAAAAATGTCCACGTTGCGAACTGAATTGGATCCCTATTGATGAGGAACTTTGTGAAGTTTGCAAAGCGGAACTTGGAAAAGAAAGTAAAATCAGCCTTTTAGAAGAAGATGAGGACGAAACAGAATACGAAGAAAGAATCTGTCCAATCTGCAAAGTTAACTTCTTAGAAGAAGGCGAAGAAATGTGTGCAGCATGTCGTGCTGAACGCATGGACAAAGAGTCTTTGAAAGACGAAGATGACGACGACAGCTGGAAGGAATTCGTAGACGAAGAAGAGTCAGTCGCTGATGACGAAGAAGAGCTTTCACTTTCACAACTTCAAGATGATGAAATTGAAGAAGACGAGGAAGAATCAGAAGATGCATCCCCAGATGATTTCGACGACTTTGATTACGGTGACGTAAACGATTACGAAGAAGACGAAGAAGAAGCTGAAGACGACTTCGACGAAAAAGACAATTAACTAGATTCACCTCGATATCTCGAGGTGTTTTCTTTATCACCATGGTTTATTAATGTTGCAATTTGTATCATTCAATGATACAATAAGCACGAAAAATAATATAGAGGTCACATTATGGCAAAAGACCAAAAACAATTTGTAAAAGAAATAACCGATATGACCGTTGATTTTCCACAATGGTATACAGACGTTGTCTTGAAAACCGGACTTGTAGATTATGGTCCAGTTAAAGGCACAATGGTTATTCGTCCATACGGCTATGAAATTTGGGAAAACATTCAAGCTGAACTTAATAAGCGCTTTAAAGCCACAGGGCACAAGAACGCTTATTTCCCAATGTTCATACCATATAGCTTTCTTGTTAAAGAAGCAGATCACGTAGAAGGATTTGCTCCTGAGGTTGCTCTCGTAACACACATTGGTAACACACCTCTTGAAGAAAATCTTGTTGTGCGTCCAACCAGTGAAACAATTATTTGCTCCATGTATGCAAAGTGGGTCCAATCTTATCGCGATCTCCCAGTTCTTATAAATCAATGGGCAAACGTTGTTAGATGGGAAAAAACAACACGTCCTTTCTTGCGTACAAGTGAGTTTTTGTGGCAAGAAGGTCATACATTGCATAGAACAGAAGAAGAGGCAAGAGAAGAAACTTTAAAAATGCTCGAAGTATATCGTGAGTTTATGCAAAATGTTCTTGCTGTAGACGTATTAGTTGGTAAAAAGACAGAAAAAGAGAAGTTTGCAGGCGCAGTTGACACATATACTATGGAAGCTATGATGCTTGATGGCAAATCTTTGCAAGCAGGCACATCACATTATCTTGGCCAAAACTTCGCATCTGCTTTCGAAATCAAATATCTTGATAGTGATGGGCAACAAAAACGTCCTTATCAAACAAGCTGGGGCGTTTCCACTCGTCTTATTGGTGCTCTTATCATGGCACATGGTGATCAACGTGGTTTGAAGCTCCCACCAAGAGTAGCTCCAATTCAAGTTGCAGTAGTTCCAGTTGCTCAACACAAAGAGGGCGTTCTTGAAAAAGCAAAAGAAGTTGCCAATGAACTTATTAAGGCCGGCATCCGCGTTGAATTTGATGATAGAGAACAATCTCCAGGATGGAAATTTAATGAATGGGAGATGAAGGGCGTACCTATTCGTCTCGAACTTGGTCCACGCGATATAGAGAATGGACAAGTAGTTCTTGCAAGACGTGATACAAACGAAAAGGTTACAGCTCCTATTGAAAATATTGCAGATACAGTAGCAAAACTTTTGGATGACATTCACGAGAACATGTTTAAACAATCTCATGATTTCACTTATTCACATATTATTGATTGTGAAAACATGGATGAAATGAAGGTCGCTCTTGATGACAAGAACTTCGTTCGTACTATGTGGTGTGGTTGCCGCGAATGCGAAGACAAGATTAAGGCAGAACTTCAAGCAACATCACGCTGTATGCCATTTGATCAATCTGCAGCAGGCAGACTTAAAAACAAATGTGTGTGCTGCGGCAAGGATGCCTCAACAGTTCTTTATTTCGCAAGAGCTTATTAATTATATGAATTCATATGAGAGCGCTCCAACAGGAGCGCTTTTTCTATATTTACAATGCATAACAAGTGATATATAATAAATATATCAAAACAAGAGAGGGATTATTATGCGTTCACTGGGCGAATGGTTTTTTACAGGGCCAGTTAAAAAAGGCGACGAAAAGCGTATTGCAACTCAGCCCGTACCAGATTTCGATGAAGAGTATTTAAATATTCCTTATATGGAAGATGGCCACGTATTGCATCAACTCAACGTGTACCGTCCAAAGGGAAGCGGCAAAGAGAAGTTGCCAGTAATATTCGATATACATGGCGGTGGCTGGTATTATGGCGATAAAGAGCTTAATGCATACTATTGCAAGTATTTAACAAAGAACGGATTCGCAGTAGTCGATATTTCATATCGTGTATCGCCAGAAGTTGATATATTTGGACAAATACAAGACGTTGTAGAAGCTATTAACTTCTTACCAAAGATTTCAGAGGAATATGGTCTTGATCTTGACAAGTTGTTTATAACGGGCGATTCCGCGGGTGGACATATCACGTCAATGCTTGCAAACATGGAAAAGAATGAAAAGCTACAAGAGAGATATGGTGTCCACTTCACACAATCATTTAAGGCAGCGGGGTTAACATGCCCAGCACTTGAACCATTATCTATTACACCAACAAAAGGATTGGCTAAGCTTTACTTTAATCCTGTGTTCGGCAAGGGATTCTTTAAAACAGATATACCTGAAGTTACTTCATTTAGCAAAACATTTGCTGAAGATATATGTCCTATTTTTGTTATTACAGCATACGCAGATTTCTTAAAGAAAGGATCTCTGGCAGGGTATGAGTTTGTAAAAGAGAAAGGAGTAAAATGCAAGTTATTCTTTGCAGATAAAGAGCCAGAGGATGGCAGAAAGCTAGAACATGTGTTTAATATTATTCGTTGGGAATGGCCTGAATCTCAAGATGCTAATGATCAAATGTGCGAGTTTTTCAAAGCACAATTGTGATATACAATAAAATCAATAAATAACAAAAAACGCGCTTTATGCGCGTTTTTTGATTATATAAACGTATTGTTATGAAATTATTTGTTGAAGTTAACCTTGTCTACGTATTGTGATGCGAAGAACGCAGCGATTGAACCATCAGATGCCGCTGTTATGAATTGGCGGATTTTCTTTGTTCTGCAGTCGCCAGCTACAAAGATGCCTTCACATGATGTAGCGCAGTTCTCATCTGAAATAATAAACCCGTTCTTATCGAGATCAACAAGGTTCTCAAACATCTTATTATTTGGAACTTGGCCGATGCATACAAATGCACATTTGCAATCAACTCTGAATTCTTCTTTTGTTTGTGTGTTTTCAAAACGAAGACCTGTAAGCTCATCGTCGCCGAGGAATTCTTTGAGGGCAATATTCTTTGTTACTTTAACATTAGGTTGTGCAAGTACTAAATCAACGAGTGCCTTGTCTGCAAAGAATTTATCAAAAAGCATGCAGATGTGAACAGACTTGCAATATCCGGCAAGATTTAATGCATATTGAAGAGCGGTGTTTGCATCTCCAATAACGGCAACATCTTCGCCTTTGTAGAACATACCGTCACAAAGTGCACAATAGCTTACTCCTTTACCGACAAGCTCTTCTTCGCGATCTACACCAATGTGTCTTGCTTTTACGCCAGTTGCTAAAATGATAGAAGTTCCTTCATAAGAATTGTAATCTGTTGATACCAAAAATGAATTGCCTTGTTTTTCAATTCCTGTTGCGCTTTCAAATTCGAACTCAACGCCCCATTCTGTAATTTGTGCAAATAGTTGATCGCAAAGATCAGCGCCAGCAGCTTTTTGTACTGTAGGATAGTTTTCTACGCGAGGAGATAATGCAATTTGTCCACCAATGCTTTCGCCTTCTAAAAGAAGAACAGATTTTCCAGCGCGCAAACAATTTAGAGCTGCGGTCATTCCAGCAGGGCCTGCGCCAATGATTATTACGTCGTATTTTTTCATAACAATTTCCTAACCTTTTGAACTGAGTAAAAAATTGCCTCCCATTTGGGAGGCAACCTCATTATTTGTTTGCCTCGATGTAGCCTTTGATTTTGCTTGCATTGTCGTAAACATCATATCCATTTCCATTTGGAACAAACAGAGTTGGAGCTTTCTTTACGCCAAATTCTACTGTCTTTTCTTTTTCATCTTCTGCATCGATAACTGTGTAAGCAATACCAGCTTTGTCAAGCATAGCTTTTGCCATCTTGCAGTTAGGGCAAGTCTTTGTTGTGAAGATCAAGAGACCTTTGTCTGCGCCTTTTTTAGCAGGAGCTGGTGCTTCTTTTGCAGGCTCTGCTTTTTTAGGTGCTGCAACCTTTACATCATATTCCATTTTATCGCAAGCATATTCTTCGATTGGTTTGCCATGATAATTGGAATGTGCAATGTCGTATGTCTTTCTCTCGTGGAATTCTGCAGTCTTACCATCATTCCAGTTTTGAACTGGGCGATAGTAACCAGTGATACGGCTATAAACTTCTGTCTTTTTGCCGCAGATTGGGCAAGTATATTGTTCGCCTTCAAGATATCCGTGATCTGCACAGATAGAATATGTTGGAGAAAGCGTGTAATATGGGAGCTTATAGTTTTCTGCAATCTTTCTTACAAGATTTGCTGCTGCTTGCCAGCTGTCAAGGCGTTGGCCAAGGAATGCATGGAATACTGTACCAGATGTATAAAGTGTTTGAAGCTCATCTTGGATATCAAGAGCAGTAAAGATATCTGCTGTATAACCAACTGGAAGGTGTGAGCTGTTTGTGTAGTATGGTACGTTGTCAGCATTCTTTGCGCAGATGATATTTGGATATTTCTCTCTGTCATGTTTTGCAAGACGATATGCTGTTGATTCTGCAGGAGTTGCCTCGAGGTTGTAGAGGTCGCCATACATTTCTTGATAGTCAGAGAGTTTGTTGCGCATGAAGTTAAGAACTTTTTTAGTAAATTCTTGTGCTTCTTTATGTGTTAAGTCTTTGCCGACCCATCTTGCATTTAAGCAAGCTTCGTTCATGCCGACGAGACCAATTGTTGAGAAGTGGTTATTGAATGAGCCGAGGTATCTCTTTGTATATGGATAGAGGCCTTCTTCAAGAAGCTTTGTGATGACGTTTCTCTTGATTTTAAGGGAACGAGCAGAGATGTTCATCAAACGTTCGAGTTCTTTGAAGAACTCGGCTTCTGTTGTAGCAACGTATGCGATACGAGGCATATTGATTGTAACAACACCAACAGAACCTGTTGATTCACCGCTACCAAAGAAACCACCGGATTTTTTACGAAGTTCTCTAAGGTCAAGGCGGAGACGGCAGCACATAGAACGAACGTCAGATGGTTCCATGTCGCTATTGATATAGTTGGAGAAATATGGAGTGCCATATTTTGCTGTCATTGTGAAGAGAAGGCGGTTGTTTTCTGTGTCGGACCAATCGAAATCTCTTGTGATTGAATATGTAGGGATTGGGTATTGGAAACCGCGGCCGTTTGCATCACCTTCGATCATGATCTCGATGAATGCCTTGTTGACCATTGCCATTTCCTTTTCGCAATCCTTATATTTAAAATCTTGCTCTTTGCCGCCAACGATACAATTGAGTTCTGCGAGGTCGTTTGGGACAACCCAGTCAAGAGTGATGTTGGTGAAAGGTGCTTGTGTACCCCAACGAGAAGGTGTATTTACACCATAGATGAAAGATTGGATGCATTGTTTAACTTCTTTATAAGTAAGATGATCAATCTTTACAAATGGAGCAAGATATGTGTCAAATGATGAGAAAGCCTGTGCGCCTGCCCACTCGTTTTGCATAATACCAAGGAAGTTTACCATTTGGTTGCAGAGTGTTGAAAGGTGTCCAGCAGGAGAAGATGTGATTTTACCAGGAATACCACCAAGACCTTCTTTAATAAGTTGCTTAAGGCTCCAGCCTGCGCAGTAACCAGAAAGCATTGAGAGGTCGTGGATGTGGATTTCTGCATTTCTATGAGCATTGCCGATTTCATCATCATAAATTTCAGAGAGCCAGTAGTTTGCTGTAACTGCACCTGAGTTTGAAAGGATGAGACCACCAACTGAATATGAAACAGTAGAATTCTCTTTAACACGCCAGTCGTTAACCTTCAAATAGTTGTTAACTGTGTTCTTATAGTCAAGAAGGGTGGAACCCATTGTACGAAGTTTTTCATGTTGCTTACGATAAAGGATGTAAGCTTTTGCAACTTCTACATAACTTGCTTGAATAAGTACAACTTCGACTGCATCTTGGACATCTTCGACTGTGACCACGTCATCTTTTACCTTGTCATTGAAGGCTGCTGTAACGCGGAGAGCAAGCATATCAAGAATATCATCACTGTAATTTTTGTGAACAGCAACGAACGCTTTCTCAATAGCTACTTTGATTTTGTTGAGATTGAATGGAACTATATTTCCATCTCTTTTTTTAACGCTTAACATTAATCCGTTCCCCTTTAAGAAAAATTTGCTTTTTCATTATAGCGCACTTAAAAAATATGTCAAGGCAAAATCGCAAAATAAAGTGTAAAACATTTGCGTGAAACACAACATATAGTGTTTTTGTCAATTTTGGGCGTTTTTTGCATATTTTACTTTTCGTGTACTAAAAATCGCGTTTTCGGTAATGTAATTGAATAATTTTTTACAAACGGGAAAATAAACAGCAATCTAATTGCATAACTGATTTTTTATGCATAACAAACAATAAAAAATGCACCCCACAATATGTAGGG
>DBVO01000001.1 GCA_002308215.1 Christensenella sp. UBA1262 | reverse complement strand
GTTGCTAAAACGATTTCCATAAATTAGTGTGCAAAGTCTCTAATTGTTTTTGCTACGTTAATGAAGTGGTCAGCCACACGTTCTGCGTTAGAACACAATGATAAGAAGTGAGCTCCAACATCTGGTGTACATGTGCCATCAGCAAGACGTTTAATATGATTTTCTGACATTGAATCAGTAATGTCATCGATTTGATCTTCAAGTTTATCAGCTTCGGCAAGTGCCAAGAAGTCTTTTGCAACATATGCTTTCATGACTTTTTGGAACAAATCATCAATTTTGTTTTGCAAATCGCGGATTTCTTTTACTGCGATTTCTGAGAAGTTTTCGTTTGCATCTCTTAATTTTTCAGCATATTCTACGATGTTTTCAGCATAGTCACCAACACGTTCAAGGTCAGTTATAGTATGGAATGCTGTTGAGAGATATAAGTGATCATGTCCGGTGAGTTGTGTTGCAGAAAGTTTAACAATAAAACGAACAATTTCACGATTTAAATAGTTAAGTTGTTCTTCATTATGTCTAAATTGTTCCTCGTCGGTAAAATCAAGTGTGCAGACAATGTCGCATGATAAGTTAAAGTTACGCATTGCAATCTCTGCCATATTAACAATTTCGTTTTTCGTTTGTTGCATAGCAATTGGTGGAGTTTTTAACAAGTGTTCGTCAATATAGAATAGGCGAGGTGCAAATGCTTTCTTTTCTTCCTCTTTGTGTAAACGCTCCGGAAGCATTTTTTCACATAGTTTAACAAATGGTTTAATAAGAGGTACGAGAAGAAGAACTGTAACTGCATTAAATATTGTATGGAACATTGAGAGTTGGAATGCTGGTACCTCCGGGAACATTCTTTCAAACAAATGTCCAATGGTATGCTGTTGATGAGTTGCTGCTGCAATTATTTCTACAATGGCTAAGAAAACGAAAACTCTTATTACATTAGTAATAAGATGGAATAAAGCAAGACGTTTTGCATTAGTATTTGCACCGAGTGTAGCGAGTATAGCAACTACAACAGCACCGACGTTTGAACCAAGAATAAGGAATATGCCTTGGTTGATTGTGATAAGGCCTGATGCATACATTGTAATTGCAATAGATGAAGTAACACTTGATGATTGCATTACAGCTGTAAGTGCGATACCAACTAAAACGAGAACAACGCTATATCCTGGGAAGTTAATGCCTTGGATAAAGTCTCTAATCGGAGAGTCGGCACCAGTAAAAGTTTTCATTGATCCGCTCATTGTATTAAGGCCTAAGAATAAAAGACCAAAACCAGCAATTAAGCTGCCAATACGTCTAACTTTTCCACGTTTTGCGAAATATGTTATAAATGCACCGACACCAGCAAGAGCTGCTAATATAACAGATGCAGAAATCATTGATGTACCGTTACCAAGAAAACCAATAGCAACAATCTGACCAGTAATTGTAGTACCAAGGTTTGAACCTAAGACAATTGCAGAAGCTTGTACAAGAGACATGATACCGGCATTAACAAAACCAATCGCCATAACTGATGTTGCGCCAGAGCTCTGAACAAGGGCAGTAGCAGCCGTGCCTATACCAACACCAAGAAGATTGCTCTTAGATGTTTTGGCAAATAAGGCTTTTAATCTATTGCCTCCAGTAGATTCTAAATTGTTACTAATAATTTTGATTGCGACCAAAAAAACACCGATACCGGCTAGTAGTCCAAGTAAAGCTGTAATAATGTCAACTGCACTCATAATCTAAGGTTTTCCTCAAGATACCGAATAGGTAGTTATGCGTTAAAACGCATATGCATGTTGTTTGCAAACCCATCTTTGCAAAAATGTTATTAACTATAATTTATTGATAGTATAAACAATATTAAACAAATTGTAAACTGATTGTTTGATTAATCTTCGATTTTAGGTTAAAACACGATACGTATATCACATAATTGAAACACGTATCGTGTAATATTTAATTAATTTATATTCAAAAATTAATGTTTTTTGATTGTCTTTTCAATTATTTTTTTGCATAAAAGATAAAAAATCCTACTGTTTAGTAGGGTTTTTATAAAAACACGAAAAGTGTACTATTAAGATTGGTAAAATTATCGTTATGTTGTTTTTGACTGATGGAATGGCCTGAAATCATCTTCTTCATGTAAATTGCCTGTTAGGTCATTTTTCATTACAACACCACGTTTAATTGTTTGGTATCCGTATTTATCACGGATCTTATCAACAGTTTTTTCTAATTGTTCTTCTTTATCGAAATCTGAAGTGTCAAAAAGAGATAATTGATAGTCTGATTCATCTGTTAGTCTTATTGCAGCTACTGTTATTGCACGTAGTGGCAAATTGAAGTTATATATATCTTTTAATGTGTCTAGTGCTGTTTTTGCAATAGTTGAAGCATTTGAAGTTGGCTTTTGCAGTGCAATTTGTTTAGAGACGCCATCAAATTGATTGTTTTTGAGATATATTCCTACGCCATTAGCTAAAAGGTTATATGACCTTAATCTTACTGCTATAAGTTCTGAGAGGGCATAAACAACCACTTTAGCTTCTTCAAAAGTATTTATATCTCTAGGTGTTGTTGTTCCGTTAGAAACGCTCTTAGGGATGGTATGCTCATAATACTTCGCAACTATGTCATCTCCTTCGCCTCGAGCTTCTTTGACTAAATTTGACCCTATTACGCCAAAATGTGATCTCATTATGTTTATATCCGCATGTGCGAGCTCGTAAATTGTACGAATATTAAGTTTTTCAAGCTTTTGGGAGGTCTTTCTGCCAATCATAATCATTTCACTTGGAGACATGTTTCCAATTCGGCTCATATAATTGTCTTTATCTAACACTGTCACAGCATCTGGCTTTTTCATATCTGAACCGAGTTTCGCAAGTGTTTTTGTAAATGAAACTCCTACGGAGATAGTTAAACCTACTTTTTCTTTGACTGTTTCTCGTATTTTATTTGCAATTTCTTCTCCTGTCATATTGAAGAGGGAAAGAGAACCAGTCACATCGAGCCAACACTCATCTATACCAAAACTCTCAACTCTATCTGTAAAAGTCGTATAAATTGAAAAAACTTTTTTTGAATATTCCACATATTTGTCATAGTGCGGTGGAACGAAAACAATATTTGGGCACTTTTGTTTAGATATCCAAATTGCTTCGCCTGTCTGAACTCCAGCTTGCTTTGCAAGCTGATTTTTAGCTAATACTATACCATGACGTACTTCTGGATTTCCACATACGGCAAGTGGCATCCCGTCATATTCAGGATGCAATTTTTGTTCTACAGAAGCATAGAAGTTATTCAGATCGCAGTGAAGTATAGTTTTAATCATATCGACATTATACACCATAAAATGACCCAAAAACAACCCTTACTTAAGCTTTGATTTAATATAAGAATAAAAGTTGCTATATTGTTGTCGAAATAACCGGTTATCTAACGCGCTTAATTTAATAAAAATGACATTCTAAAGCTATTAAATTATAAATTTTCGCTCGTTCTGAATAACAAACAATGAGTTTAGAGTTGATAATTTTGCTTTGCAAAGTTATGTTTTTGTCTTGCAAACGCGAATAAAATAAGTTATAATGCTATAAGAATATTTTTATACGTGAGGGCGCACACATTTGCGCATTAATCGCGTGTCAAGGAGTTATTTATGATTTTAGTTACTGGTGGTGCAGGTTATATTGGTTCACATTGTGTTCGTGAACTTCAAGAGCGTGGAATTGGCGTAGTTGTTTATGATAATCTTGTTACAGGTCACATTGAATCAGTTCCAGCGGGTGTTCCTTTTGTGAAAGGCGACATCTTTGATGTCGAATTATTAAGAGAAACATTCAAAAAATACAATGTTGATTCAGTTATTCACTTTGCTGCATTTTCTCTAGTTGGAGAGAGTATGGTTAATCCAGCAAAGTATTATCACAACAATGTTGCTGGTACTCTTGCACTTTTGGATGCAATGATCGCTGAAAATGTCAAATACCTTGTTTTCTCATCATCAGCAGCTACATATGGAGACTGTGGTGATGGTCTTATTACAGAAGATAGCCCACAAAAGCCAACAAGTGTTTACGGACAAACAAAACTTATGATGGAGCAATTCATGCAAGATTATGATAAGGCATATGGCCTTAAATATGTTGCTCTGCGTTATTTTAACGCAGCTGGTGCTCATAAGAGTGGCGAAATCGGTGAAGCTCATAATCCAGAGTCACATCTTATTCCAATCATTTTACAGGTTGCTAATGGAACAAGAGATCACATCGGAATCTATGGAGATGATTATCCTACACCTGATGGTACTTGCATTAGAGACTACATTCATATTACAGACCTTGCAGATGCTCATATTCGTGCACTTGATTATTTGAAGAAAGGTGGCAAGTCCACATATTATAATCTTGGCAACGGAAATGGCTTTAGCGTTAAAGAAGTTATTGACATGACTGAAAAGGTAACTGGCCTTAAGATTAAACGTGCTGTCGAACCAAGACGTCCTGGCGATCCTGCAACTTTAGTTGCATCAAGTGAAAAGATTAAGAGAGAACTTGGTTGGAATCCTCAATATGATAGTCTTGATAGCATCATTGCTTCTGCATGGAAGTGGCATTCAACTCATAAAAACGGTTTCAATAAATAATGATACGACGAACAGAACATTTATGTTCTGAACTAACTTTTGGTGATATTATGACAGTTAAAAAAGCAATTATTCCTTGCGCAGGTTTTGGCACTAGGTTTTTGCCTGCAACAAAAGTAGTGCCTAAAGAACTTTTCCCTATAGTTGATACGCCAGCTCTTCTATATATAGTGGAAGAAGCAGCTAAATCTGGAATTGAAGAAGTTTTTATTATCATTTCTCCACAAAAAGAATCTATCAAAGATCTTTTTGCTTCAAATGAGGCACTTAACAAGCAACTAGAAAGTGTTGGTAAGCAATACGAATTAGAGCTTGCTAATAAAAACTATGGTGTAAAAATTTCATTCGGCGTACAAGAAAAAATGAATGGTAATGGTATGGCTCTAATGGTGGCGAAAGATTTCGTCGCAGGGGAGCCTTTTGCTGTTCTTTTTGGTGATGATGTTATGTATACTGGCGATGGAAGACCTGTAACAAAACAACTTATAGATGCCTATGAAAAGACAGGTGGCAAAACTATTGTTGGATGTCAGTGCCCACCAGAAGAAATTGCAAGACGTTGTGGTGTAATGATTGTTGGTGAATCTTTAGATTCAAAAACAACTGAAGTGAGAGGTATTATTGAAAAGCCAAAAGCTGAACTTCCTAGCAAGTTGGTTTCACTTGGTAGATATGTACTGACTTCAGATATTTTTGATGCACTATTAAAAGCACCTGTGAAAAATGGAGAAACATATTTGACCGATGCAATTAGTATTCTTGCTGAAAAACCAAAAAATGTATATGCATATGAGTTTGATGCAAAAAGATATGATATCGGAAATAAACTTGGGTTTTTAGAAGCAGCAATTGAGTTTTCGTTGCGTAGAGACGAATTGAGAGAAGGATTAAAAGACTATCTCAAATCAATAGATTTAGACTAAAATTAATTGCTTTGCAATTAACAGGTGATTTGTGGCAAGACTTTGCGACATTTGTGGTCAGAGAGAAGCAACACTTTTTGATCGTGCAATAATGAATAACGTTACGGTGACATATGCTTATTGTGAACCGTGTAGAAATTCGCTTATGAGACGTGGTATTAACCCACGTGTAGAAGCGGACAGAATCCGTTTATTCAATGCAAGAGAATGTATGTTTTGTGGGACTACAGCAGAAACTTTTGAAGACACATTTTTGTTTGGTTGCCCAAACTGTTATACATCTATGCGTGGCTTTGCACTAAGTATTGTGGAAAGAGTACAAGGTGCCAATAGACACGTAGGGAAATTAGGAATCCCATTCAGTTTGCAAAACCGTGGTATAAATAGTCGTATAGAATTTAAAGATTTGCCTAGTTTTGCTGCCGGAGATTATATCAAGCGTATCTTTGGTAACAGTTTACAATCAAATGCAAGGTTTAAGTCTGCAGATGAGTGCAGTGAAGACGAACTAACGTCAGCTTGTGTTATTTCTTCAAGAATTAGACTTGCAAGAAACTTGCAAGGATTAAACTTTCCAAGGAATATGGGCGAATACTCGCATAATTTGGAAGATGAAATCCTTGGTGCAGTTCAAGCAGCAAATGGTGTATTTGATGCTCGTGTCCGAAGAATACGTGAATTAGACAAATCACAAAAGAAAGCATTAATAGAGCGCCATATCATATCACTCAATTTAGCAAACAATGAGAATCTAGGAGCTGTCATTGTTGATGGTGGAAATACAGGTTTTTCTGTAATGATTAATGAAGAAGACCATTTCCGCGAACAATGTGTAATGGATGGTTTTGATTTAAGAACGGCATATAAACGTCTATACGTTTATGATACTAATTTAATGAAACATTTGCCGATAGCTTATGATCAACAACTTGGCTTCTTGACAGCATGTCCTACTAATGTAGGAACAGGTATGCGTGCATCAGTAATGCTCTTCCTACCAGCATTAAGAAGGGAAGGCGCAATAGAAGACGCACTTGCTCAATTTAAAAAGCGCTATGGCCTTACGATTCGTGGTGTTTTTGGAGAGGGAAGCGAATCACAAAATGATGTGTATCAAATCTCAAATTCAATAACGTTAGGGATTGATGAATGGACAACGATTAAGCAAGTAGAAGAGGCAGTTCGTAAGATGTGCTATTTAGAAAGAGTAGCACTTGAACGCCTAGTAATTGAGCAAGGGAATAAATTGCTTAATGACATAACAAGAAGTTTTAACTTCTTGATGCAAGCTGAAAAACTTGATTACAACGAGTTTTCATCTGAGATTTCAAATCTCAAACTTGGTGTAATATTAGGTAGCTTGCCACTTAATATGAAAACATCGCAAATTGATAAACTTGAGCTTTTGTGTTCACCAGCATCAATTGAAATAGCGATAAAGAATAGACGTGAAGATCCGTCCAGATTAAGAGCAGAAATTGTTAGGGCGGTACTTACGGAGGGAAGATGTTAAACTTTTCTGAAAACTCCAAACAAGTAATTGCATATGCAAGTGAACTCGCAACAAGAACGGGTGGCCTTGTATGTACTGAACATCTTTTGTATGGGCTTTTGTGTGTGGAAAACTCTACAGCTAAGCGCTTACTAAATTCATGTGGTCTTTATGCTGAAGACTTTGAAAAAGTCTTTACTTTTTATGAATTGATACCAAATGTGCAAATGTCAAAAAATGCAAACATTGCAATTGATGACTCACGAGATGTTGCAGCAAGATTAGGAAGTAGCGTAGTTGGGACAGAGCATATTTTATATGCTATGCTTGATGTAACGGCCTCAATTGCATGCCGAATATTGGCAGGTCTTGGCATTAATCCAGAAAAATTGCAACGCGATACATATAACGCAATTATACAAAATAGTGGTCAAAAGCCATCCATGTGTGGCGTTGGTGGAGCTGAAAAAGTAAATAACATTTTGGATAGTTATAAACAAACACCAATTGGCAACAAAAATGATTCTTCAAATTATGAAAATAGTGGAGATAATAATTTTGACTTATCAAAATTTGGAACAGATTTAACGAAAAAAGCAAGAGATGGCAAATTAGATCCAGTAATTGGAAGAGGAAAGGAAACTGAAAGGCTTATTCAGGTTCTTTGCAGACGTACAAAGAATAACCCTGTTCTTATTGGGGAACCAGGTGTTGGTAAGTCCGCAGTTGTAGATGGACTTGCACAAGCTATTGTAGATGGTAAAGTTCCAGATGCACTTCGTGGGAAAACAGTTTTCTCTTTAGATGTTACATCACTTGTAGCTGGAACGAGATATCGTGGTGATTTTGAAGAGAGATTAAAAGGTGCTCTTACAAGCATTAGACAAAACGGCAATATCATCCTTTTCATTGATGAAATCCATACGATTTTGAAAGCAGGTTCTAGTGAGGGTGGATTAGATGTCGCTAACATCTTAAAGCCTATGCTTGCACGTGGCGAATTACAAACAATTGGCGCAACAACCATAGATGAATTTAGAAAGCAATTTGAACAAGATCCTGCGTTAGAACGCCGTTTTCAACAAATTCTTGTTGAAGAACCTTCCGTTAACGATACAATTGAAATATTGCAAGGTTTGAAGCCAAAATATGAAGCACATCATGGGGTAGAGATTACTGATGAGGCGATTTCTTCAGCAGCAATTTTGGCAGATAGATATATTACAGACAGATTTTTGCCTGATAAGGCAATAGACCTTATAGATGAAGCAGCTTCTAGAAAGAAGATATTCAATTTCACAACTCCACAAGAGATCCGTGATATTGAAGCAAAGATTAAGCAAACCGAACTTGATTTGAATGAGGCTCTTCGCAAGAAAGATTACAAAAAATGTGATGCATACCAAACAACGCTAAATTCTCTTGAAGAAGCCAAAGAAAAAGCAGAAGTTATTTGGCAAGATAAACGAGAGAAGACGACACTTTCTATCGGCGAAGATGAAATTGCTGAAGTTGTTGGCAATTGGACCGGTATTCCTGTTAAAAAAATAACAGAAGGTGAGAGTGAAAAACTTGCTATCTTAGAAGATGTTCTCAAAGCTCGAGTAATTGGACAAGATGAAGCATGTGAAGCTGTTGCGCGTGCTGTAAAGCGTGCTAGAGCAGGATTGAAGGATCCAAAACGTCCAATTGGTTCATTTATATTCCTTGGTCCTACAGGTGTTGGTAAAACAGAACTTGCTAAGGCACTTGCTACAGCACTGTTTGGCGATGAAGATTTGCTTATTAGAATTGATATGAGCGAGTACATGCAAAAAGAAAATGTATCACGACTCATTGGTTCAGCACCAGGCCTTGTTGG
>DBVO01000028.1 GCA_002308215.1 Christensenella sp. UBA1262 | reverse complement strand
GAATGTGCCTACGCGCCTTTCAACTATACCCTGACGAAGCAAATTCCCGGTTCGGTGCCGATTTACAACAGCAACTACAAACAACAATCTTCAAGTTATGCCTATGGCTACGACGTGCAGATTGCAAAGAAGATTGCGGAAAGCCTCGGCAAAGAACTAGTCATCGTCAAACTCGAATGGGACGCACTCATCCCCGCGGTCAAAGCAGGTACGATTGATCTCATCATCGCAGGCATGAGTCCAACGCTTGAAAGAAAAAAGTCTATTGACTTTTCCAACGTCTATTATGAGAGCCAACTCGTCGTAGTAGTGAGAAACGACGGCGAATTCAAAAACGCAACTTCTCTCGACGAACTCAGGGGCGCAAAGATAGTCGCACAAAACGGAACTTTCCACAACGACGCACTTCAAGCACAGGCAAGCGCACATGGTATAATCGCTCAACAACCGATGGACGATTTCCCCGATATGATAAACGCATTGAACACACGTGCGGTTGACGGCTACGTCGCAGAGGAACCGGGAGCGATTGAAAACTGCGCATCCAACCCAAATTTCACCTATATTCACCTCGTCAACAACACGACGGGTTTTGAAGCGACGGATGACGACGTTGCAATCGCGGTAGGTCTCAAAAAAGGAAGCGACCTTCTCTCCTCCGTCAACGCCGCGCTCGCAAATATTTCACAGGAAGAACGCGCAAGTATGATGCAAAACGCAATAACTCAATCAGCAGGCGCGGAAGAATAACGAATTATGTTTGAAACTATAGGAATAATAATCAAAGATTATTACAAATGGATTTTGGAAGGCGTGGGCTACACTATGCTCGTCGCTCTAATCGGCACTCTCGTCGGACTTGGCATCGGTATTTTGATTGGAGTATTCCGCACTATGCCGACGCCGAAAAACAAGTTTTTGAAGGTGCTGAAAAAGATTGCGGACGTGATACTGTCAGCCTACGTCGAAGTTTTCCGTTGCACGCCTATGATGGTGCAAGCGATGGTCATCTTTTGGGGCTTCGCGCTCTTAAACGACGGACAGACGCTCAACGTGACCGTGAGCGCACTCATCATCGTTTCCATCAACACGGGCGCATACATGGCGGAAATCGTGCGCGGTGGCATAATATCCATAGACCAAGGGCAGTTTGAAGCTGCACACGCAATCGGTATGTCGCACTCAAAGACGATGTTCTACGTTGTCATACCGCAGGCTCTGCGCAACATACTCCCCTCCGTGAGCAACGAGTTTGTCATCAACATAAAAGACACGTCCGTGCTCAACGTCATCGGGTTTGCGGAACTCTTTTTCCAAGCAAAGACTATCGTCAAAATCAACTACGAGACGTTTGCGACGTATTTGCTCGTGGCGGCTATATACTTTGTGCTCACCTATTCGATAACCCTCCTTCTCCGCTTCATAGAGCGCAAAATGGACGGCAAAAAGAACTATAAAGTCTTGGGGTCGCAAAATATGGACGCAGAAAGCTATGCAATAGAGATGGGAGGAAACAAAAATGATTGACTATCCAAATTGCGAAATCATTCGCGTCGAACATCTCAGCAAATCGTTTGGCGACCATCAAGTGTTGAAAGACGTGGACTTTGTCGTAAACAAGGGCGATGTCACTTGCATTATCGGCAGTTCGGGTAGCGGAAAAAGCACACTTCTCCGTTGCATAAACCTGTTTGAAACGCCGTCGGGCGGGCAAATATTCTACCACGGTCAGGACGTCGCACATAAAAAGGACCCCGACCTCTACCGCAGAAACGTGGGCATGGTCTTTCAATCTTTCAACCTTTTCAACAACTACAACGTGCTTTCAAACTGCACGCTCGGACTCAGAAAAGTTCTGAAAATGAAAAAGGCAGAGGCAAACGAACGCGCGCTTCACTACCTCAAAATCGTCGGTATGGACGCCTATCAAAAGGCAAAACCTAAACAGCTCTCCGGCGGTCAAAAACAGCGCGTGGCAATCGCTCGCGCGCTATCTATGCACCCCGAGGTCATACTCTTTGATGAACCGACCTCCGCTCTCGACCCCGAAATGGTGGGCGAAGTTCTCTCCGTCATGCAGGACCTCGCAAAATCGGGACTCACAATGATTGTCGTCACTCACGAGATGAATTTTGCAAAGAACGTTGCAAACCGCGTCGTGTTTATGGACGACGGCGTCATCCTTGAAGAAGGCACTCCAAAGCAAATCTTTGAAAACCCCAAAGAACCTCGCACTCGCGAGTTTTTGGGACTTTGAAAAAATTCGCATAAAAAAAGCACGGCTATGCCGTGCTTTTCATTTTTTAGATGTTATTTGTTTCTGAACGTGAAGCATTCCTTTTGGAAAACTTTGAGTTGGAGATTGAGTTGCTCTATAAACTCTTTGTTGGAAGATGTGCGAACGAGCATATAGAGAATATTCTCGGTTGCATCTGCCTTTAATAAAAAATAACTACGTTACAGTTAAGGTATTAGAAATTGATAAAATTCTATGATCATCTCCTACTTCTAGCTCCGCTGTAAATGTAACAGTACCGGCGGCTACTAAATAGAAGTAGAAAGGGCTTCCATTTGGGAATGGTGCTGTTGTAGAAACTGTATCACTTGGATCAAATTCTGGAACTGCTACACTTGTATCACTTGAATAAAGTTTAACTGAATGCAATTCGCCAGCAAATGCAACCTTAAACCAGAAGTATTTCCCTGCTGTATCACTGGTCCATCTATTAAAGATACCTAGTCTTGATGCAGGCTCTGCACTAAACTTCATATTATCTATAACTACATAAGCTGTTGTACCGTTATAGTCGTACATAGTTCTATCATTAATTCTTACACCATTTATCTTTTTAGTTAAAGGAATTGGGCTATCACCATGATTAGAAAGTACTGGTGCATGAGCAAAAATATAGTATTCTAAATGCCACCAATCCTCATCAATAGGAGTAGCAACAAAAGCAGATTTACTTGTACATGAGTCAGTACCACCTTGACCAGATCCAAAAGTAGCGTTGCCTACTAAAAATTGAACTGTTGGAAAACCTTTATTATATTGTTCTCTCTTATATCTGTGGTGATAATCAAATTCAAATTTATAGTACCAAATTTCGCTCATATAATAATCTCTATCAAAACTAATATTGATAATATGATCTTTTGTAGTTGTCCCAGATGTGCTAGTAGCCCTAATAGCTTCTGCACTACCTTGGGTTAGGGTTGTTTCTTTGGTAATTGTTAAGTTAGTACTAGAAGCGACATTATCATATAAAGCAAAATCAGTATCATTAAAATTCCAGGTTGGAACAGTAGTTTGAATTACTTGGCTTAAGGTGACATCATCATTATAAACCCAGGCAGAAAAAGCTGTACCACAAAAAATACAAGTGGTAAAACAAAGTATTATTAAAATAAGTACTATTTTCTTAGTCATTTATAGCACCTCTTATTTCTTCTGCTCTCTGTTTACTGAGCTTTTGTATTTTGTGTAGCACAATATCTGAACCAATAATAATACCTACAAGACATACTAATGACCAAATACCTAGATAGGATTGAGCATATAATATAAAAGACCCAATTACTTGAAGTCTATTGCCTGTATAATGATATATAATATTATTAGCTGGCACTAATATCTGATCTTTGCCTGGGTTATTATCGCCTCTAAAAATATAAAATACTTCGCCAGTATTATTAGTATATGTACCAATAAGCCTATGAACAATAATTATATTTTTATGTTTATAACCATAAACCTCGCCCAACGTAAGTGCTTCTTCAGGGCTAACCTTTTCACAAATACAAATATCACCTACACTGAACTGCAGTCTACTATCATACCCTAAATCTTTATACTTTTCAGAAATATCTTCATCATAGTATTCAGACATAGAGCCAGACTTAATAACTAAGACTGTTTTATTGTTTATTGTAAGGCTTTCCCCCGAGGCTTTATAGCTCAGACCTGTTATAAACAATCCTATAAGAACACACAGCAATATAAAAGTCATAGTATAGCAAATTACCTTAACTATGACTTGCTTACGCTTATTTATATTAATATATTCCTTTCGGATTTCATCATCATGCTTTCCCTGGCTTACCTCAAGCTTAAATGCTTTTAAACAAGAGGCATAGCCAAGCCAAGCAAAACCAAATATTACTGCTGTCAATATTGCAACTACGACTATAACAATAATCGTAATTGATGTCATTTACTTTTTATTATGCAACTGATTTTACTTCAAAGCTGAAAGTAATTGTTAAGCTAAGTGCATTTACTTCTGTTTCAAGTGCATTTACTTCTGAAACATCTGCTGGAACTGCTGCATAGCTAAGAGCTGGCAAGTTAACTACATATTCAACATCTGCATTCTTGCTTAAAGATGTTTCATCATGGTCAACTGCAAGAGCTGCTATGTTAACCCAAGTACCATTAACTGCTGCAAAGCTGCAAGAGAAGTTTCCAACATAAGTTGAGAAATCAAGAATATCATTGTCATCTTCATTTACTGAGCCAATAAGTTTAACTTGTGTGATTCTATTTGCATAAGCTGTAGAATCATTTGTTGTGGACCAATAAATTCCATTTCCAGTTGTAGGTGAATCACAGATAATGTATAAAGCACTAACTGTTGCACTACCATCTGCAGTCTTAACTTGAACACCTTGTGCTTCAATAGCTGCAGTAGCTTCACCTGTTATTCCAGATACACTTTCATTAACAGAATTTGTAAATGTCCATGTTGCAAAACCAACACCAACAATAGCGATAATAGTAATTACTGTTATCAAAACTATTTTTCCTTTTAAATTCATATTTTTATCTCCTATAATTTTATTTAACATTTTATGTTATTTTATTTTTTTGTGTGGTTTGCCTACTCTAAAAGTGGCATATTTTTACCGCACAAGGCATAAAATAGCACTTTCAGTGCAACAAAAGTGCAACAAAAAAACCGATTATAAGACAAATAATACAATTTTGTTACTTTTTTGCTATTTTTTTCCCTATTCGGATCTATTTTTCTAATAAAATTGCAATATGTTTGAAAGAATCAAAACAAATAATTAAAGGCATTAGTTAGTTTTTTGTTTATTATGTCGTGTTTTAAATACTTTGTAAGCAGTTTTTTACAAATCTTTATTAATTATAAAATTAATAACTTCTTGAATATTGTCAAATTTGACAACAAAGCATAAAAAAGTAGAGGTTTTTACGCCCCTACT
>DBVO01000042.1:2990-8944 GCA_002308215.1 Christensenella sp. UBA1262 | reverse complement strand
GCTGGAGCTGGTTCTTCTGCTTTTGGTTCCTCTGGCACTGGTTCTTCAGCTGGCTGCTCTTCTTGAACAGGCTCTTCTGGAGCTGGTGCTGGTTCATCTTTAATAAGAGATTGAGCATGAGTTGTTTCTTCATCTTCTATGCCTCTATCCTTTGATGGTTTTTGCTTTCTCATACGAGCAAGCTTCAAATTAAGACGCATTTCTTCTGGTGAAAGTCCATACTCTTTGTAAAACTCTTTCTCACGGGTGTCTTCTTTTGCATCCTTATTTTCCTTCACCGCTCTAATTGCGTTGATAAGGAAAACAACAAAAATCAAAAGACCAGTTACCACAATACAAACGATAACTGCAAGTGCCGAGAGACCTGAAAGAGATCCGATATGTAGGTTTTCTAACAAATCCATAATGTTTCTCCCAATAAGTATATCGTGCGATATACATACTTAAACATAATAAGTTTAGCATAAAAAAGCGTGTAAATCAAGAGTTAAGTTAATTTTTTTATTTAATGAAAAAATGCAAAAGAAAAAATAGATAAGATATCTAGTTTTTTAACTTGGAATTAACGCCCACAATTGAATTAATATAGTCATATTCCTTGCTGCTTGACAGCTCTATAAAATCTGTATTTATTGAAACATGATTGCCTTGAATAATCTCTTGTGTTTTTGTTTTGGAAGACTCACTCTTTTTAGCATTGTCCGCATAAGTTGAAATAACCGAAAGAGCAATTGTAATAGAAGCGATAATCGATCCAACAGCAACTTTAGTTAAACGTTTTGTAAAGATATATTTCGACAAAAATACAAACAAAATCAACAAGCCTAACACTCCTATTGGTGTCATTTGTACAGGGATGGTAACAAACTTTGCCGAGCCAAAAACATTCACATAGAACTTAAATGGAACAAGCAAATAATCAAAAATTACCAGCATGCCACTCCACCCTATAATTAACGAAATCACTACTATAACCAGCAAAAATGCATAGATTAACATCAAATATGGTAAAACTAATATGTTGGACAGCATAAACAAAGTTGTGATTCGTCTATAAAAATATGCTATGAATGGGAACATAACTAAGTTAGCTGAAAGCGACAACGAAACCGCCGCTGAAAAGATTCTTCCGATGTTTTTGTTTGGGCTAATTTTCTTGGCAATCTTCAAGCCCACAGAATTAAACTTGCTATAAAATAATCCAATTCCAAATACTGCGGCATACGATATCAAAAAGCCAGGCTCTATTAACGCTGTTGGTCTAATAATCAGGATAATGATGGCTGAAAATGCTATGGTCGAAAGAGTATCTCTTTTCCTTCCAAATGCCACAGAGAAATGAAGAACCGTCATCATAATGAGAGCTCTTAATGAAGAAGCAGTAAAGTCACACAAGAAACAATAGAAAAGCATGAGCCCAAAGACTACAAGCAATGCAATTTTTGGTGACACTTTCATCTTTCTTAACAAATAGAAAAGAACTGCCGAGATGACAGAAATGTGCAAACCACTAACAGCAAGAATGTGCGCAAAACCACTAACAGAAATGTTATCTTGCCATACCTCATCCAATCCGGATTTATCTCCAAGTACTAAAGCTGTACAGATTGCTGCACTATCAACATCCATTCTTTCATAAAAATAGCTCTTGATTCTGTATGGGATACGTTCAAAAACATGTAGCTTCCCTTCTGCAAGTTTTTCTATGCCACTATCTGAGAATACAGTATATGCTTCACGTTTTTCTACATCATAATAATTGAATGATTCAAACTTTTGATGCTCTAAACTCTCAAGCACGCCATACACTCTTATATAATCGCCCTCTTTACAATCACAATTGTCCTCAAAATCAATGACAATATGGGCTTCATATTTTAATTTTTTATCTCCTGCTTCAACATCTTCAATATAGAAATATGTGTGTCCTTTTTCAACCGAAACATCGCTTGAAACAACACCATAAATATAGCCCTCATACTTGCCTATAGAAATGTTTTTCGCATAAATATCTGACGTACCAACTAGGCCTAAAAAGCCCACCATTATCATTACAAAGATATAAGAAAAGCGCCTAAAGCGCTTTAACAACATAAATACTGCAAAGAATGCTATTAACAAGAAGAAAGGAATAAGTCTAAAAAGTGGATTAACCCCATAAAAGAATTCGCCCATAATAATACCACCTATGAGTGATACAGCGACAACACACATAGGTCTATAATTTAAGAGCCTAGTTTTCTTTTGGGTTTCACCTTCCATTTGTTAAATTTTTACTCCACTTTTTGCTGTGCCTGTTACTATAACATCTACTCCGAGTTCTAATAAGTCATGTGCTAAAACATCACCAATCTGGACATCAATAGGTGCTACAAGTTTTCCAATTTCATTAACTACATCAAAAATTCTTTCTTTTGGGACAGTATTAGATGTTTTAACAGAAACTACCCCGCCATCCACTGTTCTAACAAGTGTCGTTACGGCTCTTTTTGGATGAGTATATTCTTCAACGCCATAAATCTGTCCGCGTTTACATGTATTGCCGCTTACGACAACTTCTCCATTTATTTCTTCAATTTTTAAAGGACAGCCCATTGGGCACATAATGCAAATTGTATTCATTTTTCAAGCCTCACAACAATATCACCAGTGATCTTAGCTTTGTCTATAATGACACTACCCATTTCTCCAGGAGCAAGCACCTGGCATTTTTTAGCAATTAATACGTTTTCACCGCTTTCCACAATAAGCTTACAACTCTTATACACATCTCCTGTACGGAAGAATATTTGAACTTTACCTTCACCTTTGTGAATTCTTTGTGGAAGTGCGTATCTAACGCCATCTTTTGCTGTAACTGAAACAACTTCTCCTTGTTCTTCTTGGGTGCCTAACGCATACTTAGCAGCCGCTTCTCCTGCAATTTCAGCCTCATGTGAAACATTATCAACAAGGTCATGGACATGAAGAACATTACCTGCTGAGAATATTCCTTCAACATTGGTCATGCGGTTCTCATCTACTACTGCACCGCTTGTAATACGGCTCAACTCGACGCTTGTTCCATTTAACAAATCATTTTCTGGAATAAGTCCAACAGATAATAATAGTGTATCTGCATCAACATATTCCTCTTTTTNNTATTTTTCAAGAATTGGCTTCCTATCTTCCCCTACAGGAGCATAATAAAGACCTGTCATTCTAGGTGATCCAACAATTCTTGTTATAGTATGTGAAAACTTGATTGGAATGTCATAGTCATCAAGACATTGAACAATGTTACGCTTAAGTCCACTTGAAAATGGCATAAGTTCTAAAACAAGCTTCACCTTAGCTCCTTCAGTTGTCATACGGCGAGCCATAATAAGTCCTATATCGCCACTACCAAGAATTACAACTTCTTTGCCTACCAAGTAGCCATCAATGTTACAAATCTTTTGAGCCATACCTGCGGTATAAATACCTGCTGGCCGTGTGCCAGGAAGTGCTATAGCTCCCGCTGTACGCTCTCTGCACCCCATTGCTAAAACAATAGATTTAGCTTTAATATGGCATAGTCCAAGCTTTGGAGAAAGAACTGTGAGAACCTTATCATCTGTTAAAGAAAGAACCATGCTTTCTAACATAACAGTAATATCACTATCATCGACAAGTTTTCTAAACCTATCTGCATATTCAGGGCCTGTCATCTCTTCCCCAAAATAATGTAGGCCAAATCCTTGGTGAATGCATTGGTTGAGTATACCACCAAGTCTTACATCTCTTTCTAATATGAGCACTGATGCCCCTTGCTTTCTTGCTGAGAGTGCCGCTGCCATGCCAGCAGGGCCACCACCAATAATTACAACGTCATAAAGTAGATATCCCATTATTCCACCTCCTTGACTTTGCATACAGCAATATTTGAATCTTCGCCATTACCTTTACGGACCTTATCAAGAGGTACGCCAAGTTCACGAGATAAAATTTCCATAACTCTTGGTCCACAGAAACCGCCTTGACATCTTCCCATGCCTGCACGTGTACGACGCTTTACTGCGTCAACAGTTGTTGCAGGAAGCGGAGAATGTATTGCTCTCACTACTTCTGCTTCTGTTACCTTTTCGCAACGGCAAACAATTCTTCCCCAAGCATCATCTTTTGCTATAAGATCATTTAGGTCTTTTTCGTCAAGTTCTAAAAGCCCTTTGTTTTCTGGAAGCTTGATAACGATATTTTCCTTTACTTGTCCGCCAAGTTTACTAACTACTAAATCTTTAAGGTGTTCTGCAATTGCAGGTGCAGATGTTAAACCTGGAGAACATATACCTATTGCCATAATAAAGTTGTTAACAACTTTAGATTCACCAATAACAAAGTCATGTCCAATAATTGTTCTAAGACCCGAATAAATTCTTATGCACTTATTGAATGTAGGGTTTTTATATGACAACGGAACATTGCGTCTGATTTCATCAAGACTATCTAACGATGACGCTGTGTCATCTTTTACTGTCTGAATTGATGTTGGACCATAAATAACATTACCATCTGCAGTTGGTGCAACAAGAATACCTTTACCAGCTGCGGTTGGGAGTGGGAAAATAACCGTATTTACAAATTTTCTTTGAGTATTATCTAAGATAAAATAATCACCACGACGATAACTTGTTTCGTAATACTCTGCTCCAATCATTTCATTAATAGCTACGCCATTTTCTCCTGCGCAGTTTAAAATAATCTTTGCTTCAAATCTACCTTTTGAAGTATTTACTTCAAAATTGTCAGCTTTCTTTACAATGCTTTTAACTTCTGCTTCAAGTTCAATTTTTGCACCATTCAAAATAGCTCTATCTGCATACGCAATAGCTAATTGATATGGAGAAACAACACCAGCAGATTTTGCATATAAGCACATAGAGATGTCATCAGCAATATTTGGTTCGAAAGCAAGTGTTTTCTCTCTATCCCAAATCTCAACTTCTACACCATTTGCTTTTGCTTTTTCTTCAAGACGTTTAATTTGTGCTTCTTGTCCATCTTTTGCAACAACTATGGATCCACACTTCAGGTGTTTAACACCTAAGTCCTCAGCATCTTTCCATAAAAGAGCATTTCCTAGCACATTGAATTTTGCTTTCAATGTGTTAGGTTCACAGTCATAACCTGCATGAACAATACCACTGTTTGCACGTGTAGAAAAAGAAGCAACATCGTCGCTTTTTTCAACAAGAAGACAGTCTAGGTTGTAGCGTGACAGTCTATCAAGAACAGCTGTTCCTACAATGCCGCCTCCTATAACTAAAACATCATAAATCTTTCCCATTTTCCCTTCTTAATCAAAAATTTATTAATGTGTGTTTTTGTAAAAAAATTGGATATCACAAGGATATCCAAAAATTGTTCTGCCCTATGGGCAGGTTGTTATTGTATATTAAATTTTTTGTTGTACTCTTGAATGCTCTCTTTAATTATAAGCTCAGCATGTTCTCTACTCTTGACTTGGAATACTGTTGTTTGTTTTCCTTCGAGTTGCTTATACACGCGGAAGAAGTGAGACATTTCTTCCATAATATGTGGTGGGAGTTCACTAATTTCTTGATATGTATTCCAGTTAGGATCTTTAAATGGAATTGCGATAATCTTATAGTCCATTTCTCCACCATCTTGCATCATCATTACGCCAATTGGATAGCAACGAACAAGTGCAAGTGGAACGATTGGTTCTGAACAAAGAACAAGGACGTCTAGTGGGTCATGGTCTTCGCTATATGTACGTGGAATAAAACCATAGTTTGCTGGATAGTGCGTGGATGTGTAAAGCACTCTGTCAAGTATAAGTGCGCCAGATTCTTTATCAAGTTCGTACTTATTCTTACTACCTTTAGAAATCTCGATTACTGCGAGAAAATCAGTTGTGGTAATACGCTCAGGTGCTACGTCATGCCAAATACTCATAAATATTTCCTTCCTCA
>DBVO01000042.1:0-2944 GCA_002308215.1 Christensenella sp. UBA1262 | reverse complement strand
AATAAATAAAAAAGTCAATATCAAAGTTGACATTGACTTGTTTCTGCTTGCAAAATCTTATGATTTTGATGTTTATAAGCTTATTTGTACATTTTAATGAATGTTTTGTAGCAATTAACCATCTTTTCGATAGCATCTACATCAAAGTTCTCATCAGCTGCATGCATGCGTCCATCTTGTGCCGATGTCATAACGCAAGGCATAAATCTTATTGCTGTTTTGCAAATCTCTTGCATAGTACGGCAATCAGTTCCTCCGAACAGCATAAATGGTGCTATAACTACACCTGGGAAACATTGCTTAATTGCTTCAACCAAGCAATTATATTCATCCCCAGAAAAATCTACTGCAGGAGTTGCCTCGTGAGCACCTAATACTTCTATTTCGCATCCAAAGCGCTTAGCAATTTTCTCAAGTTTTGCAATGCAATCTTTGCTCTTGTCGTTTGGAGAAAAACGAATGTTTGCATTAACCCAAGCATTATTTGGGATAATGTTAGTTGCACTTGAGCCTTCCATCATAGTAAATGCAATTGTTGTTTGGAACATTGCTCCCCAAAACTCTGGTGACTTTTTAGGCATAGTATGAACAAGATAACTACTGAATAAGTTTACATGCTTGAATACCCAGCCCTTAAACCCTGGTGTTACTTCACCATATGCCTTTATCATTTCTTTTGCTACTGGTGACATCTTCGGTGCAAAAACCGTATGTCTATCGCAGTAATTTACAAATCTTGCGAGCCTCACTATAGGGGTATTTTTTGAAGGTTGAGAACTATGACCGCCCTGTCCACGTGCTATAACTCTAACGTTTGCATGGCCTTTTTCCATGACACCAAGCGTAGCAAGAGGTGCTTTCATATTATCAAGCAAATCTGTGATTACTGCTCCACCTTCATCAAGAACGATTCCTGGCTTAACTCCATGAGATGTAAGCCAATCCCTATTTATTTCACACCCTGGGCCACCTATTTCTTCACAGTCACTAAAACTTAAATAAACATCATGCTCTGGAACAAAACCTTCCGCAATAAGTTCATCAACAGCTTGCATAGTGCCAAAAATTACATTTTTGCAATCTATTGTGCCACGGCCATAAATTCTGCCATCTTTAACAACTCCGCTATATGGATCTACTGTCCAATCATCCCCTGTTGCAGGAACTACATCTTGGTGTGCCATTAAAACAATTGGCTTATCAGCAGTTTTTCCCTTCCACTTATATAGCAAAACTGATCTTCCAGTCTCGAATTTTTCACATGTTGCTGTGAGATTTGGAAACTCATTATCAAGTACTTTGTGGAATTTATCAAAATACTCTTTCCCGCTATCTGAAACAGTAGGACATTGAATTAATTTTGCAAAGCTATCTACATACCCATTTTGATTTTTCATAATAACACCTCTAATTTAGTCTTTCAAACAGCCAATAGGAATTACAAATACACCATCATCACGTCTATATCCATATTGAGTGCCAGTGATTACTAGTTTCAAATTAGGAAGATGCATTGGACACTGTTTTTCTGTTTTATTATATTCGTTTATTAAATGTTCAATTTGATTTAGATGTTTTGCCGCATCATCTATTTCATGTGCGCCGAGTTTGAATTCAATGAGCGCATACCTGCCATCATTAAGATGAAGAACCCCATCAGCCTCAAGGCCATAACGATCATGATAATATGAAATATTTCCATCCATGCTTGAAGAATATACTTTTAAATCACGCAAACATAATGATTCAAACAAAAAACCTAGTGTTTTAAAATCTGTATTGAAATACTCTGGAGACATTCCAAGTGCTGCAACTGCAATAGATGGGTCAATTAAATTGCGTTTTTTAGATGAACGGATTGCGGTTTTTGAACGAATTGCAGGAGACCACGCATCAACATCTTCAATTATATAGAGTTTCTCAAGGGCTTGAATATAATCATAATACGAAGATTCGCTAATGTTATTGTTTGCAGCTACATCTCCATAAATGGTTCTGGAATCAGCAAGAGTACAAATATTTCTGCTATAAGATTGTAATATTGCTTGTGCCCATTTTGGATTTCTCTTTTTGTCATCTATGTTGCTTATATCAACAGAATACGTTTGTCTAAACAAATCTTTTGCAACTTCAAGTTTTGAGCGTGGTGTTTCATTTCTTAGACTCTGTGGCCATCCGCCACGACAAATTGCAAAAACAAGTCCATCTATTGATAAATTTGACACGCATCCGTCAAAATTATCTGGATTATTAAACAAATCAATAAGAGAAACACTCCCATTTGACTCTTCACTCTCGTATAAGCTCATTGGATACATGTTGAGTTGACTGATTCTCAATGTGCCGGTATGTGCCTTTTTTATATCTTTAGAAGACGAACCCGTAAGAATATAAAGGCCGTTTTTACCTATATCATCCACTGATTTGCGAATAGTTCCCCATAGTTTTGGCGCATCTTGCCACTCATCAAATAAACGTGGTGTTTCCCCAATCAATAGTTTCGATGGCGCAGTGTTTGCAACCGCAAGCAAATTTTCACGTTGTTCTTCATCTTGAAACTCAACAATACTTTTAGCTTTTTGTTTCGCTGAAGTAGTTTTGCCACAACCTTTTGGGCCAACTATTAGCGTCGCACCAAATGATTCAAGTTTAAGATTAAGTTCATCATCGATAATTCTTTTTTTATAACTCATAATACATACCTCACATTTGATATTTTATCAAATTATAACAATTTGTCAAGGCAATTGGATACATTTGTGGTATTTTAGTAAAGAGATTTGTGGTATTTTAGTAAAGAGATTTGTGGTATTTTAGTAAAGAGATTTGTGGTAGTTGGCTTTTAGAACATATCAAAATAAACCAAAATAACAAAAAATAATACGAACTCGAATTTTACTCGAATTCGTATTACTCTTTTTGGTGCCGGTGGTCGGACTCGAAC
>DBVO01000015.1:8605-8795 GCA_002308215.1 Christensenella sp. UBA1262 | reverse complement strand
CCTTTGGCAATGCATTTGTTGAAAACTCTAATATCTTTGCGATATTATTTTGTTTCGCGCGCATGCGCGCATAACGTTCTTCGCTTGCAAGACCAATTTCATAACCAATTGGCGTAAGCCTCATATCTGCATTATCTTGACGAAGCATTATGCGATGTTCTGCACGAGCTGTCATCATACGATATGGCTC
>DBVO01000015.1:264-8529 GCA_002308215.1 Christensenella sp. UBA1262 | reverse complement strand
TTAATACCTGCGATTAATCCTTGTGCCGCTGCTTCCTCGTATCCGCTGCTTCCATTAATCTGGCCAGCTGAGAATAATCCACTAACAAGTTTACTCTCAAGAGATGGATACATAGATAAAGAATCAATACAATCATACTCTATTGCATAGCCATATTTAGCAAATCTACAATTTTCAAAACCTGGCAAAGTTCTATACATCTGCTCTTGCACATCATGTGGAAGCGATGTTGACATGCCCTGAATGTACATTTCTTCACTATTTGCTCCCTCTGGTTCAACAAAAATCTGATGACGCTCTTTATCTTGGAAACGAACTATCTTTGTTTCTATAGATGGGCAATATCTTGGACCAACGCTCTTTATTGTTCCGTTATACAATGGGCTACGATCTATATTATCTAATATAACCTTGTGGGTTTTCTCGTTTGTATATGTAAGATAACATGGTTCTTCGTCAAAGGTCGCGTGAGGTGACATAAATGAAAATCTGTCACAATCTTCACCTCTTTGGATTTCCATCTTAGAAAAATCTAGGCTATCTCTATAAATTCTTGCTGGAGTACCCGTTTTAAAGCGACGAATTGGCAACCCGAGTTTTAAAAGACTCTTTGTAAGTTCATTTGCTGGGGCAAATCCACTTGGCCCGCTCTTCTTAACATAATCACCAATGATAATCTCGCCATTAAGATATACGCCGGCCGCAATTACTACTGCTCCGCACTCAATTCTTTCGCCTTTTTTGGTTACAACTGCTTGAACCTTGTAATCATTTGCAACAACCTCAACAGCTTCATCATCAATAACCTCAAGGTTATTGGTATTGCGAACAACATCAAGCATTAATTCGTGGTATACCTTTTTGTCTTCTTGTCCGCGAAGCGAGAAAACTGCTGGACCTTTTGCTGAATTAAGCATCTTTATTTGTAAAAGCGCCTTGTCTGCAATAACGCCCATCTCACCACCAAGTGCGTCTACTTCACGAACTAAGTGTCCTTTTGCTGTGCCACCAATAGATGGATTGCAAGGCATAAGAGAAACTGTGCCAAAATCTAGGCACAGCATAATTGTTTTCTTATTAAGTCTTGCACTCGCCAATGCGGCTTCAACACCTGCGTGCCCGCCACCGATGACGACAACATCAGCTTTCATTGTATACCTCTTATTTGCCAACACAAAAACGACTAAAGATTGAATCCACTACATCTTCTGTAGCCGTCTTTCCGGTTATCTCACCTAGCGCATTATATGCGTTTGATAGGTCTATGAGTAAAACATCTAATGTTGCATCTTTTGACACAAACGCACTTTCAAGTGCTCGTTTTGCTTCATAAAGTGCCGATACGTGTCTTTGCGATGTTATTAGCTCTCCGCCTTCAACTTTGTTTTCTTTGAATAATGAAGCGATCTCTTTTGCAACAGCATCTACACCATCACCTGTTTTTGCACTTATAAAGAATGCCTTATTTGATGTGTCAAACAATGGCTTTTTAACACCAGATAAATCACACTTGTTATATACATCGAATACAAGTTTGCCAGAAAGTTCTATGCCGTCTGGAGCGCCATCCGTACTATCTATAACATGCAAAACAACGTCTGCTGTATCTATAGCTTTTTTAGCTCTTTCTACGCCTTCGCTTTCTACAAGATCTTTACTTTCTCTTATACCAGCTGTATCTACCAGTGTTATTTTAACACCATCATATTCGAAACTATCTTCGACGGTATCTCTTGTTGTGCCAGCAATTGGAGTGACTATAGCTCTATTCTCTTTAAGCAATGCATTCATTAAAGATGATTTGCCAGCATTTGGATTTCCTGCAAGCGCAACTGTTAAACCGTATTTAGCAATTTTACCATTCTTTGCACTTGCAATAAGGTCTTCGACCTTACCAAGGATATCTTTGATATTGCCATCGAGGCTTGGGAGCACTTCGTCTTCCATTTCATCTGGATAATCAAGCGTTGCTTCAATCGTTGCTATAAGCTCTTCTAGACGGTCTAAAATGAGATTAATGCGTTTTGCAACGTCTCCTTCCATAAGTCTATATGCTGCACGAAGACCTGCCGCTGATTCCGCGTTAATCATATCGATGACGCCTTCTGCATCTGCAAGAGATAATCTGCCATTTAAGAATGCTCGTTTTGTAAACTCTCCATTCTTTGCCATAACAGCGCCATTCTTCAGCAATGTGTCTAGAGCACCTTGAACAATACGTACACCGCCATGTAAATAAAACTCAACTGTATCTTCCCCTGTGTATGCCTGTTTTGCTGGGAAATACACGGCATAACCTGCATCTTTGAAATCTGTTGCACAGAATGTTCCAAAGTGCATATGAAGTGGTTGCCAAAGTTGACGAGTGCCTTTTTGTTCGTCTGCTTGTGTTTTGTGAGCAAAATTGAAAATGGCATCGGCTATTTTCAACGCATTCTCACCAGAGATGCGCACTATACCGATACCACCTGCTCCTATTGGAGATGAAACTGCTGCTATTGTGCTCATTTTTTAAAACTTTTTGTTCCCGCCAAAACTCTTATATTTTGGTGGCCCACCTTGAACAGAAGGCTTTACAAAATCATCTTGTTCTGTGAAATAGCCACGATATACATTGCGATCTTCGACTTCGACCTCATCATTATATGATCTATTCTCGCGAGGCTTTCTGTCTCTTCTATCGCGTCTATCATCTCTGCGTCTGTCTTTTCTATTGTTCTTTCCGCCGCGATGCTCTTCTCTTTCACCGTTCTTAATTGGGCGATTATCTTTAAGTTCAACACCCTTTGGAATAATTACAATATAACGAGCTGGTTCTTCACCTTCGCTTTCTGTTCCAGCGATTTCGCTGTCTGCTAATGCGCTGTGAATAATGCGACGCTCAAAAGGGTTCATTGGTTCAAGAGCAATCTTTCTTCTAAGTCTTACAGACTTCTCTGCAAGGCGAAGGGCAAGTGCTGTAAGTGTCTCTTTACGCTTTTCGCGATAATTTTCAGAGTCGATAACCACTTTTTTATATTCGCCCTTTTGTTCGTTTAAAAAGGTTGCTGCAAGATATTGGAACGCATCTAATGTTTCTCCACGATAACCAATTGCTACGCCGCTGTCATCGCCTTTGATTGTTGCATAGATTGTTCCATTATCTTCGCTAATTTCAGCACGAGAGACAAGTCCCATACGCTCAAGAGTTCCATTAAGAAACTCACCGAGTTTATCTGCAAGATTGTCTTTCAAAACAACCTTTACTTTGGCTTGGCCAAAAAGACCGCCTTTTGAAAGAACTTCTACTTCGACTTTATCTCTTGTTGTATTTAATTCTACTAGTGCTTTTTCTACTGCAATATCTACAGAAGTACCAGTAGCTTCAACAAAGTTTTCCATAAATCTCCTATCTCTTAGCAATGTTCGACGGCATCTTGCGTTCACGAGAATTGTCTATGATCTTTCCAACAAGGTTGAATACGAGTTGGAAGATAATTGCTGCCGCTGAACTTGTAAACATGTATAGCGCGAATGCGCCCGAGTACAGCAATGAGAAGACGCCCATCATAAGAGGCATTATCCATTGCATCATTTTCATTGAATTTGCTTGGTTTGGTTGACCATTTGCACCAGTTGGTTGAGGTGGTTGTGCTTGTGCCTTGTTAAGCAAGAATGATGATAAGAAACTAAGCACTATTGAAAGAACAGGAAGAATAAGAAGTCCGTTCCATTTACCGTTCTTACCATAACCGCCAGTACCAAGTACTTTGCCCATAACCATGTTGTATTCAGAAGGATCTACACCAGAAAGTCTTGATGTAGCAAAACCAGATTGACCTGTAATTGATGTGTAGTTTGGAACACTTTCTGCCCAGTTGTCTGATACGAAAATATTCTTAATCCAAAGCCAACTTCTTGTGTTTGTTTGTTCTTCAGAATAATATGAGCTATAAACTGCACTTTGTGCATCTGAAATTACTTCGTCTCTAAATGTTGCTGCGTTTGTGTCTTCTGGATCAATATCATAGAGATTGATAACTCCATCTCCATTTCTATCTCCATACACTGCGCCAACTTCTTCTGTTACAACTGTGTTAAATGCATTAACACTAGACTTATAGTCTAGTGCATATTGGTATCCGACCATTTGTCTGAAACCTGCAAAAACAACAAAGAATACAATAAACGTTGCTATTGTTGGCAAGCACATACCGAGCATTGAATAATGCTCTTTCTTATATAGCGCCATCTGCTCTTGTTGAAGTCTTTGCTTGTCATCTGCATACTTTTCATTAAGAGCTTCAAGTTGTGGTTTCATGCGCTCCATTGCTTTGGAGTTCTTTCTTGCAATAATCTTCTGCCAAATGTCTAATGGTGAAAGGATGAGACGCAAGATTATTGTAAATACAATAACAGTCCATCCGAAACTTCCATTATTAAGGCCTGTGCTTTTGCTTATAGAAAGCATGAACTTTGCCATAAAGTGTGTAGGTTCAGAAACTTCTCCTGCTACACTATATGAAATATCTTTGTTACAAGCTGCAAGCAAACAACAGCATATTATTAACAATGCTGCCACAAGATAGATGCGCCATATTCTTTTGCGAATAAGGTTCATATGAGCCATTTGATTTTTCCTCTATAGTTTTCTGGAACCGGGTCAAAACCACCCTTATGAAACGGAGTACATCTAGAGAGTCTTTCTATTGTCATTAAAAGGCCTATAAATGCACCGTGCTTTTTTATTGCATCATACGAATACATTGAACAAGTAGGCGTATATGCACAATGATTGCCAACTAATCTTGACAATGTTCTCTTATATCCAAGGAGTAGAAGTAACAAAAATCTCTTAATCATTCTAACTCCTGAAGCTTACCGGCATTTTTAAATGCGCTCTTCACTGATTCGCATACTGTGGCGAAATCATCATTCGCGAGATCAGGATATGCTACAATAACGTACAAATATCCTTCGTCAATCTGAGCACGAATCTTGCCTACAGCTTCTCTGAGAAGTCTTTTCACTCGGTTTCTAGTAACGGCGTTGCCAACTTTTTTTGTAACGGACAACCCGATTTTCAATCCCTCTCGGGACTTTGCACTAAGAAGCAACAGGTTGCCCGCAGAGGATTTTTCACCCTTGCGATAGACGTAGGCAAATGCCCCTCTTTTTTTCAACCTGTCCTGCTTTTGCATAATGGCTTATGCAGAGAGGCGCTTGCGACCTCTGTTACGACGACGCTTCAAAACGTTTCTGCCAGATTTAGAACTCATTCTCTCACGGAATCCGTGAACTTTGTTTCTTTGTCTTTTCTTTGGTTGGTAGGTTTGTTTCATAATTTATTTCTCCTATTAAGACATATTTTCACAAATAATATATAATAATTATGCTTGACTATTATAAAAAAAATAAGATGGTATGTCAAG
The DNA here is from genome assembly GCA_002308215.1 of Christensenella sp. UBA1262. Taxonomy (GTDB): domain Bacteria; phylum Bacillota; class Clostridia; order Christensenellales; family CAG-917; genus CAG-475. The sequence continues at coordinate 3,118 of DBVO01000015.1, read as the reverse complement.
CGAAATATCAAAACCGCATAAAACACCGATCCTTTTACGTTTAACCTTTTGTTCTTCACACAAAAGTTGTTGCTAAGCAACTACTTTTATGCTATCATAATTCTATAAAAATTTAGGAGAAACAAAAATGAAAAAAGTAATTATTTCTGTTATCGCAGTGATTCTTGTTATTGCTTCCCTTTCAATGATTTTTGTTGGATGCAATAAAAAATCAAAGGCAACAGATGTTAAATCATCCCTTGAAAAAGCGGGTTATGCAGTAACTGAGTATAGCAAAGATTCTTTTGAGTCTGCAAACATAATAAACGATCTCGAGACAAGCAAAATGGATGGGTTAGATGCCGTGTTTTATGCAAAAAAGACTACTGATGCTGGCGAAGACCATATCGTGATTCTTGTGTTTAGTAACGCAGAAAAAGCAGGACAACTTTCTGATGATGACAACATCACATTGGGTGCATGGGGAAGAAATCATGCATCTGATCCAAATGCATACTATTTTGGACAATCTAACAATATTGTTTGGGCTGGATCCGATACAGCGAGAGCCGATGCTGGTTTAACCGCATAATTCTAGATTGAATACATTGATAATTTATAAAATACCCCAAACGGGGTATTTTTATGTTGCAAACATGTAAAGTGTGTTTTTCTCTTTACTAACTATACTTTTTTGTTTATAATAGTTTATTGAAGTAAAACTTTGAAAACTCGCTGTAAGCGAGTAATGGTGAAATATGAAACTCGGTGTCGTTGGACTTCCAAATGTCGGCAAAAGCACTCTTTTTAATGCGATAACAAAAGCTGGAGCACAAGCTGCCAACTATCCATTCTGCACAATTGAACCAAACGTTGGCGTAGTTGCTGTCCCAGATGAGAGACTTGAAAAGCTTGCCGCTTTGTATGATAGCAAAAAAATAACTCCTACTTCCCTGGAATTTGTGGATATAGCTGGTCTTGTAAAGGGAGCTAGCCGTGGCGAAGGTCTTGGCAACAAATTCCTCTCTCATATTAGAGAAGTTGATGCTATCGTTCATGTCGTACGTTGTTTTGATGATGAAAACATCACACACGTTGACGGAAGTGTTGACCCAGCTAGAGATATAGAAACAATTAACCTTGAACTTATCTTTGCTGATCTTGAAACCCTTGAACGCCGTATGGCAAAAGCTGTTACCATGGTAAAGGCTGACAAAAAATACCAAGAAGATGTAGATAGACTTACTACAATGCAAAAGTGGCTCGAGAGCGGCAAAGCACTTCGTGCTCTTGATGTAGATGCCGATTTCAAAAAATTCATAGAGGACCAATTCTTACTTACATCAAAACCGGTTGTTTATGTTGCAAATACAGACGAAGCTGGCATAAATGGTAACGATTATTCTAAAGAAGTTGAGCGTATCGCAAAAGAAGAAGGTGCAAAAGCAATTGTTTTGTGTGCAAAACTTGAAGAAGATCTTACTGAACTCGCTGATGATGAACGTGAAATGTTCATGGAAGAATATGGGCTAAAAGAAAGCGGCCTTGATAGACTTGTAAAGACCAGTTATGATCTTCTAGGTCTCATAAGCTATTTGACCGCTGGTGAAAAAGAAACAAGAGCATGGACAATTCAAAAAGGAACTAAGGCCCCTGAAGCTGCTGGCAAAATCCACAGCGACTTCGAACGTGGCTTCATCCGTGCTGAAATTGTTGATTATGATACCCTTATTGAATGTGGCTCATTCAATGCCGCAAAAGAAAAAGGTAAAGTTCGTAGTGAAGGAAAAGATTACGTCATGCAAGATAATGACGTCGTCTTGTTCCGTATTAATGTGTAAAAATTGAATTAAAGGTAGATTATGTACGAAAAAGAACTCGCTACTGCTTTAGCAGTAGAAGGATTAACTGAAAATGATGTGCTAAGCGCACTTGAAACACCGAAAGAATCAAAACTCGGCGATATTTCCCTCCCTTGCTTCAAATTTGCAAAGACTTTGCGCCAAGCACCACCAATGATTGCCGCAAAACTCTTGCCATACGTCGAAAATCTCGACTTTGTCAGCAAGGTTGAGGTTGTTGGTGGCTATCTCAACATTTTCTTAAATAGACAAACCTTAGCAAAAGGCTTAAAAACCTATGCTGTTGATAACGAAGTTGTTGGTAAAAGCAATGAAGGCAATGGCAAAACCATCTGTATTGACTATAGTTCAGTAAATATTGCCAAACCTTTCCATATTGGGCACCTCTCCACTACTGTTATTGGTGGTGCTTTGTATCGCATATTTGAACATCTCGGATATAAAGTCGTAGGTATTAACCATTTGGGCGACTGGGGCACACAATTTGGTAAGCTTATTGTCGCTACAAGAAAATGGTCTAGCCTTGAAGAAGTAGCAAAGAATGACGAATACTTCCTTACTTCGCTGTATGTACGCTATCATAAAGAATCTGAGGAGCATCCTGAGCTAGACGATGAAGCTCGTGCATGGTTTAAGCGTATTGAGGAAGGTGACAAAGAAGCTATTGCATACTATGACACATTTAAAGATGTCACAATGAAAGCTGTTTCTACAATTTATGATAGACTCAAAATCAAATTTGATAGCTACAACGGCGAAAGCTTTTATAATGACAAAATGGATGCATGCCTTGACATATTAAGAGAGAAGAATTTGCTCGTTGAAAGCGATGGCGCACAGATTGTAAACCTTGATGAATATGACATGCCTCCATGCCTTCTAGTTAAAGCCGATGGCGCTACTTTGTATGCCACTAGAGACATCGCTGCTGCTTATTACAGAAAACAAACTTACGACTTCTATAAATGTTTGTATGTAGTTGCATATCAGCAGAATCTGCACTTTAAACAACT
>DBVO01000015.1:0-251 GCA_002308215.1 Christensenella sp. UBA1262 | reverse complement strand
TTTCAAGTACTTAAACTTATGGATTTTGCAGGTAAAGATGATATGGAACATGTCGCATATGGTATGGTTTCCATGGAAGATGGAGCTATGTCAACACGTTCTGGACGCGTAGTTTGGCTTAAGGATGTTCTTGATAAAGCTGTTGAAAAAGCAGAGAAAATCATTGAAGAAAAGAACCCTAATATAAAAGACAAAAAGCAAATAGCTGAAAGTGTTGGTGTTGGTGCTGTTATCTTCTCTGCTCTTTGGAA
>DBVO01000048.1:15489-15878 GCA_002308215.1 Christensenella sp. UBA1262 | reverse complement strand
AGCCAGAGCCAAAACCAGCTCCTGCTCCTGTAGAGGAACCAGCTCCAAAGGTAGAAGAAGCACCAGCTCCTGCTCCTGCTGAAGAACCAAAGGAAGAAAAAGAATCCACACCTGTTCCTGAACCAAAACAAGAAGAGCCTAAAGAAGAAGCTCCACTTCCACAAGATGATGCTCAAAAAGCAGAAGATGTTGGAAAGAAGAAACAGGGTATTGTTAAACCAGCCGCAAAGAAAGTCGTTAAGAAGAAACCAGATGACTGGTCTAAATATGAAGGCGATTACGAAGGATATTACTATGATCCAGAAGATGCTTGCTATTATGAAGGCGAAGCACCTGCAGCAGTCGCAAAGAAACTTGAAGAAAAGCGTAAAGAACTTGAAGCTCAAAGT
>DBVO01000048.1:15075-15423 GCA_002308215.1 Christensenella sp. UBA1262 | reverse complement strand
TTTGACGAGTCAGTTATTTATGGTAAATATGTTATTGAGCACACTGGCGATGAGTATTACTATACTCTCTATGACAGTGGAAACAAAGTGCTCTATACAAGCGGAAACTACTCAACTCTCGAGTATTGCAAGAGAGCAATCACTCGCTTCAAGACACACGTTCTTGTCGGTGACTACACAACCGAATCTGTTGACGGAAAATTCTGCTGCGTAATTAGACGTAAGACATATACTCACAGAGCAGATCCTGTTGCAACATTTGATGAAGCAGAAGCTTTGAAGAAACAAATCAAGAGCTTCGCTCAAACGGATATCATTCGTGAACAATAAAGAATTGCCACCCCTTGC
>DBVO01000048.1:810-15040 GCA_002308215.1 Christensenella sp. UBA1262 | reverse complement strand
CGGCTGTCCAAAACTTCTCTGCCATGAACATTAACAATTTTTGCCATAATAAATCTCCTTTTGGTTTTTGCAAAATTATGTGAGAAGTTCACTTGCATTCATAATTTTGCAAAAACCAAAAGGAGATTTATTATGGCAAAAATTGTTAATGTTCATGGCAGAGAAGTTTTGGACAGCCGTGGCAATCCAACTGTAGAAGTTGAAGTCCTTCTTGAAAACGGCGTTAAGGGACGCGCAATCGTTCCATCTGGTGCATCCACTGGTGAAAGTGAAGCACTCGAACTCAGAGATGGCGACAAGAAGCGTTATCTTGGCAAAGGCACATTGAAGGCAGTTGACAACGTCAACAAAGTTCTTGCTCCAGCAGTTATTGGTCTTGAAGCAACAAATCAAGTTCTTGTTGACAATACAATGCTCAAACTTGATGGCACACCATTCAAAAAGAATTTGGGTGCTAACGCAATCCTCGGTGTTTCTTTGGCAGTTGCACATGCAGCAGCAGAATCACTTGGTTTGCCACTTTATCGTTATATTGGCGGTACAAATGCAAAGGTTATCCCAACACCATGCATGAACGTTATCAATGGTGGTGCACACGCACAATCAACTGTTGACTTCCAAGAATTCTTTATCATTCCTGCTGGCTTCGATACATATCGTGAAGCTCTTAGAGCAGGTGTTGAATGCTTCCATGCATTGAAGAAAGTTGTTAAAGATAAAGGTTATGAAACAGGCGTTGGCGATGAAGGTGGTTTCGCTCCATCATGCCGCAACGGTAATGAAGAACCTCTCGCACTTATCGCAGAAGCAGTTAAGAATGCAGGTTATGTCCTTGGCAAGCAAATCTTCCTCGGTATGGACGTTGCATCTTCTGAATTCTATGAGGGCAATGGCGTTTACAATCTTGTAAAATCTGGAGAAGGCAAGAAGACAACTGAAGAAATGATTCAATTTCTTGAGAAACTTGTTGCTGATTATCCATCAATCATCACAATTGAAGATGGTCTTGCAGAATCAGATTGGGCAGGTTGGGCAGAGCTCACACGTCGCCTTGGCAAGAAGATCCAACTCGTTGGTGATGACCTCTTTGTTACAAACCCAGAATTTGTTAAGAAGGGCATTGTAAACGATACAGCAAACTCTGTTCTTATCAAAGTTAACCAAATCGGTACACTTACAGAAACTCTTGATGCAATCCGCCTTGCTCAAACTAACGGATATACATGTATGGTTTCTCACCGTTCTGGTGAAACAGAAGACGTCACAATCGCAGATCTCGCAGTTGCAGTTAATGCTGGTCAAATTAAGACTGGTTCTGCATCACGTACAGATCGTATGGCAAAATACAATCAACTCCTTCGTATTGAAGAAGAACTTGGTGACGAAGCTGAATATCTTGGCCTTAGAGCATTTGCAAACCGCAAATTCTAATCAAATCTCAATAATATATCACGCCGTACTTAGTGCGGCGTGATTTTTTTTGTCACGACAAAAATAAGTTGCCTTGAATATATCGTTGTGTTATAATCCTTTATAGATTATATATAGAGGTTATTATATGCCTAAACAAAATATTATTGATGAATTAAGAGAACGTGGGCTTGTTAAACAAGTCGTATTTGAAGAGGACCTCAAAAAGATGCTTGATGAAGGTTCTCAATCCTTTTACATTGGTTTTGACCCAACTGCTGATAGTTTGCATGTTGGTCATTTTATGCAAATGATTGTTGCTAAACGTTTGCAAGATGCTGGACATCGCCCAATCATCCTTATTGGTGGTGGAACAGCAATGGTAGGCGATCCTAGCGGTAGAACAGATATGCGTTCAATGATGACCAAAGAAACTATCGCACATAATGTAGAATGCTTTAAAAAGCAAATGGCACGTTTTGTTCGCTTTGAAGGGGAGAATGCAGCAATACTCGTAAACAACGCAGATTGGTTGCTTGATCTTAACTATATTGATTTCTTGCGTGAAGTTGGTGCACATTTTTCAGTTAATCGTATGCTCACAGCAGAATGCTATAAACAAAGATTAGAAAAGGGATTAACATTCCTTGAGTTCAACTACATGCTTATGCAATCTTATGACTTCCTTGTTCTTAACAGAAAGTATGGCTGTGTGCTTGAATGCGGTGGCGACGATCAATGGTCTAACATTCTTGCTGGTGCAGATCTTATTCGTAGAAAAGAGCAAAAGGCTGCATTTGCAATTACATTTGATTTGCTTACAACAAGTGAAGGAATCAAGATGGGTAAGACAGCAAAGGGAGCAGTGTGGCTTGATCCTAATAAGACAGCACCTTATGATTTCTTCCAATACTGGAGAAATATTGCGGATGCAGATGTCGCAAAAGTATTTAGATACTTGACATTCCTCCCACTTGATGAAATCAATGAGCTTACTAAGTATAATGATGAACGCATGAACGCAGCTAAAGAGCGTTTGGCATATGAATTAACAGCTATGGTTCATGGCAAAGAAGAAGCAGATAACGCATTAGCAAAAGCACATGCAGCGTTCTCTGGTGATGCAGAAAACATGCCTGCAGCAACAATCCCAGCGGGAATGACAAGCATCGCAGATATTTTGGTAGCAGTTGCTAAAGTCCCATCTAAGGGCGAAGCAAAGCGTCTTATTCAAGGCGGCGGAATTAGTGTGGATGGTAATAAGGTTACAGATATCATGGCACACATTGATGACAGCCAAATTGCTAATGGATTCACACTTCAAAAAGGCAAAAAGAACTTCTATAAGGTAACAGTAGAGTGAAAGAAATTAAAGTCGTAAGTGGCGAATATCAAATTGAAAACGAGATCAAAAGATCTCGTTTTATCGCTACGGCAAAAGGTGAAGTTAACCAAGAAGAAGCCGAAGCATTTGTTAAGTCTGTAAAAAAGAAATATCCAGACGCCACTCACAACTGTTATGCATATGTGGCAGATGAGCTTGGAAACATAGCACGTTTTAGTGATGATGGAGAGCCAGGTGGAACAGCCGGACAGCCTATACTTGATGTTATTAAAAAGCAAGGGCTTGTAAAAACAGCTATAGTTGTTACTAGATACTTTGGCGGTATTAAGCTCGGAGCGGGTGGCCTTGTAGGTGCATATTCTGGAGCAGCAGCAGACGTATTAAAAGCAGCAAAAATACTTGTTAAAAAAGAATGCAAGAAAGTTAGATTAAAGACAGATTATTCAACTTTTGCTACTGTAGAGAAGTACTTGTTTAAGAGTGAATGCAGACCGCTTGATTTTGAATACGGGGATGATGTATCTGCTGAAATAATAGTCCCGTTAAACAAAGTAGATGAATTTGCTGAAGGGTTAAAAGAGTTAACATCTGGCAAAGTTGAAGCCATTATTTTAGATGAAATATTCTTTGAAGCAATTGACAAATAATCACACAAACAATAGTTTATCAATATAATTTGAGATGATAAAACGGTTATGAGCGAATTTGAACTTGATGAAGCAAGAGCTAAAAAAGCATATGAGTCGTTAGTGAAATACCTAGCGATTGCTCCACGTAGTGAGCAAGAATGCAAAGATAAACTCTATGACAAAGGCTATCATAAAGATGAGGTCGAATTTGCTATTGATCGAGCAAAAAAGTATCGCTATATTAATGATGAAGAATATGTCAGAACATATCTACTTTTTAACAAATCAAGATATGGGGCAAAGAAGATAGAATATAAACTCACAGCTGAAAAGGGAATTGATAAGCGCATGGTCGCCAATATGATTGAAGACATATTGACAGATGATTTTGAAATTTCTCTTGCTAGTGATATGGCAGAAAAATATATTAAGCAAAAAAAGATAGTTGATAAATCAGGGTATCAAAAGGTTTCTGCATTTTTATATCAACGTGGATTTGCGTTCAAGATTATAAATAAAGTAATGGCAGAGAAGTTTGACATTTTTATCAGTGAAGAAAATGAGTAAGCACAATTACGATTACATATTATTTGATTTTGATGGCACATTGGCCGATAGTAAGCCAGGAATAACTAAGTGCATACGCTATGCTTTAGACAAGCATGGCATTTCTTATACTGATGCTATTCTTGATAAAATGGTCGGCCCACCATTCAGAGTATCAATGAAAGAGTTCTTTGGCCTTGAGTTAGATCAAATAGAAGAGCTTATTACAGATTATCGTAGCGTATATTCAGCAGGTGGTTGGAGAGATTGTAAAATATATGATGGTATACTTGATATGCTTTCCAAACTACAAAATGCCAGCAAGCATTTGGCAGTTGCAACTAGTAAGCCTATAAGGTTTACCTCGGTAATAGTTGATGAGCTTGGTTTGCGTCCATATTTTGAATATGTTGGTGGGGCATCTGCAGACGCTAGTAAAGAGTCAAAATCTGATGTTATTAACCTTGTGTTAGACAACTTGCATGTAGAAGATAAATCTAGAGTACTTATGGTAGGCGACCGTTTGTATGACATAGTTGGTGCTCAAGAGTGCGGTATAGATGTTGTTGCAGGTCTTTGGGGGTATGGCGACAGAGAAGAATTTGAAAAGTTTGGAGCGACATATATAGTAGATACTCCATTAGATGTTGTTTCGCTTATTTTAGAGTAATTTACACGGTTAGAATATCGAAAAACTAACAATTGCGACATTCTATATTTCGTTATTTGAAGTATGGAATGTCGCTTTATCTTTATTTTTTGTACGAACAAAAAATCAAAATCTTGTTTACACTTAGCGCTATATTTGTTATAATCTTTTTACTATGCTTTATTAGCGTGCGTATGCTCGCGATATGAGGTGAATTATGGCAAAAAGTTTTGGTCAAATCGACTTTAAGGAAGTTTGGACAATTCCTAACATTATTACTTATTTCCGCATTCTTTGCGTGCCTGTATTTGTAGTCCTTATGGCACTTGGCGGAGTAAAAGATAATCTTGTAATGTTCTATTCAGCACTTGGTGTATTTTTCTTCGCAAGTGGTAGCGATCTTGTAGATGGTTATATTGCAAGAAGATTTAACATGCAAAGTGGTATTGGCATGGCACTAGACCCAGTGGCAGACAAGCTTATGCATATTTCTGTACTTATGTGTCTTGCTCTTTGCACAGGTCTCACACCATTAGGAAAGAATCTTGTAGCTAATGGAACACTTTCAAATCCTTGGTTTGTACACTATGCTTTTGTCATCGCAATTATTGCAAAAGAGCTCATTCAACTTCTTATCGCAGTATATGTAATCAAGAAGGGCGCAACAGTTAAAGCAAACTGGCTCGGCAAGATATCATCATTCACAATTTCAATTGGTGTAATTTTGGGATTCTTCCATCAATATGTACAATATGCTGATTGGGGCATCCTTTCATGGGGTATTGTATTGAGTTATGCAGCAGCTTTCAGCTATCTTAGACAAGTTACTATCGAAGTAAAAAAGATTGCTAGAGGTGAAATGGAAGCAGCAACTGCAGAATCAGTTAAAGAAGAAGATCAAAAAGCTGTAGCAGAAGGCAGGGCAGTTGGCCTTGGCGCTCCTTCTAAAGAACATAAAACAGAAGAATAATTTGAATCGTTTGAAAAAGGAATAGATTATGGAAGAAATGGATAAAGTTTATAATCCTGCGTTTGAAAAAAGGATTTATGAAAAATGGATGAGAGGTAAGTGCTTTGAGGCGCACGTGAACCCTGAAAAAGAGCCATTTACCATTATGATGCCACCGCCAAATATCACGGGGCAACTTCACATGGGACATGCTATGGACGAGACTATGCAAGACATACTTACTCGTTTTAAGCGCATGAATGGTTATGAAGCACTTTGGCTTCCTGGTACCGACCATGCATCCATTGCTACAGAAGTTAAAATCATCGAAAAGATAAAAAAAGAAGAGGGTCTCACCAAAGAAGAAATCGGTAGAGATGAGTTTTTGAAGCGCGCTTGGGCATGGAAAGAACAATATGATGGAAGGATTGTTGAACAATTAAAAGGCCTCGGTGTTTCATGTGATTGGTCAAAGAAAGCATTCACAATGGATGACAATCTCTCTGCGGCAGTTAAAGAAGCTTTTGTTCGTTATTATAACAAGGGTTTGATTTATCGCGGTTCAAGAATCATTAACTGGTGCCCAGAATGTAAGACAGCACTTAGTGATGCTGAAGTTGAATATGAAGAGCAACAATCTAATCTTTGGTATTTGAGATACCCAATTGTCGGGGAAAATGATGCGATTGTAGTCGCAACAACTCGTCCTGAAACAATGCTTGGTGATACTGCAGTTGCAGTAAACCCTAAAGATGAGAAGATGGCAAAATATATTGGAAAGATAGTAATGTTGCCACTTATGAATAGGGAAATACCAGTTGTTGGAGATGACTATTGCGAGATCGGATTTGGTACTGGTGCAGTTAAAATTACTCCAGCACACGATCCAAATGACTTTGAAGTTGGTTTGCGTCATAATTTACCAATTATACAAGTTATTGGTGAAGATGGCCTCATGAATGACAACGCAGGCACGTATCAAGGCCTTGATAGACTTACTGCAAGAAAGCGTATTGTTGAAGATCTTAACGCACTTGGACTTGTTGAAAAAATACAACCATATGCACACAACGTTGGAACTTGCTATCGCTGCGGTGAAACAGTAGAATCACTTGTTTCTAAACAATGGTTTGTTAAGATGAAACCTTTGGCAGAGCCTGCAATTAAAGCAGTTAAATCCAAAAAGACGGAATTCATTCCGTCTAGATTTGAAAAGATATATTTCAACTGGATGGAAAACATCAAGGATTGGTGTATTTCACGTCAACTTTGGTGGGGACATCGTATTCCTGCATACTATTGCGATGATTGTGATGAGATGGTCGTTTCAAAGACGGATGTTTTAACTTGCCCAAAATGTGGTGGCAAGATGCGCCAAGATGAAGATGTTCTTGATACTTGGTTCTCATCAGCACTTTGGCCATTCAGCACATTGGGATATCCAAAGAAAACAAAAAATCTTGCATATTTCTATCCAACATCAGCCCTTGTTACAGGTTATGACATCATATTCTTCTGGGTCGCGCGTATGATTTTCAGTGGAATAGAGTTTATGGGCGAGCCTCCATTTAGTGATGTGTTAATCCATGGCCTTGTTAGAGATGCTCAGGGAAGAAAAATGTCTAAGTCTCTTGGCAATGGTATAGATCCACTTGAAATTATTGATAACTATGGTGCAGACGCACTTCGTTTCGCACTTATTAATGGTGTTGCACCAGGAAGTGATACGAGATTTTCTAAAGAAAAAATTGAGTCTTGCAGAAACTTCATTAATAAACTTTGGAATGCATCTCGTTTTGTCATCATGAATATTAAAGAGGATGATGATTTATCTATGCCTTCACGATTCAACGGGGCAGACAAGTGGATTCTCACCAAGCTTAATGATGTAATAAAAGAAGTGACTGTTAACCTCAACAAGTACGAACTTGGTGTTGCTGCAGCTACTCTTTATGATTTTACATGGAGTGAATTCTGTGATTGGTACATTGAGATGAGCAAGAATGCACTTTATTCGGATAATAAGAAAGAACATGAACATGCAGTAGCAATGCTGGTTTGTGTCCTTACTGAAATCTTAAAATTGTTGCATCCATTCATTCCATTCATTACGGAAGAAATTTATTCTAAATACTCAAACGGAAGGATCCTTATGGTCGAAGATTGGCCAGTGTTCAACAAGAAGTATGTGTTTAGAAAAGAAGAAGCAAACTTCGAAGGTCTCAAAGATATTGTTGTTGCAATTAGAAATGTACGTAATGAAATGAACGTTGTGCCTAGCAAACGTGTAAGTGCATATTCAATTGCAAAAGATGAGAAGTTTATCGAATCCGCAGTTCCATATCTTAACAAATTGGCTGGTATTAGTGATGTGAAGTTTGTCAAGTCAAAGGAAGAAATTAAAGAGAAGACAACTGCTGTTGTAACTCATGATGCAGAATTCCTTATTCCTCTTGGTGAACTTATAGATGAACAAAAAGAAATAGAGCGCATTAAAGCAGAAATAGCTGAGACAGAAGCAATTATCAAGAAGACTGAAGGTCTTCTTGCGAACACTGCATTTGTTTCAAAAGCTCCTCAAAAACTTGTAGACAATGAAAGAGATAAGCTTGCAAAAGCGCAAGATAAACTTGCAAAACTTAAAGACAAGCTCAATGCTTTTGCGTGAGGTGATATATGGAATTTAAGCACGCAATATCAATTTTATTTTCAAACATGGGCTATACGCTCAAAATTTTAGTTTGGATTTTGATTTCACTTATACTCACTGTTGGTGTAGGATGTGCAATCATTATTCCTATTGCTAAAGTTATTGCAAGCACAACTGAGGCAACATATTGGTTCTCTGAACTAGTTGCAAGAATAAATGGTTTTCTTGATGGATCATTGTCCGTAAGAGGCCTTTTACAACAAGGGTCAGATTGTTTGGAAAATGTATTTATTTCTATAGCAACTAATAAGGGCGCAACAGTAGGTCTCGTGTTTGGTGGACTTTTTGTTTATGCTTTCTATTGCTTTGTTTTCGGACTTAGCTATTATCCTGTAGCACATTCAATTAATAGCATCATGGCATCCAACTTAAGATATGGTTTTGCTAACAGTTTAGCTATGAATTTTAAGAATGCAGTGAAGTATTCAGCAGCACGTCTTAGCATAAGCTTACCAATAGACCTTATCTTTGCAGTTATTATTTTAAGTTTGATATTTGGATTATTCCAAGTCATCTATATTTTTGTGTTGCCAATAGTTCTTGTTGTTGCAATGCTGTTTACAACCTTAAGAGCTATGCTCTTTGCAGGATGGCTTCCAAGAATGATTTATCATCCAGAAGAGAGAGTATATGTCAATTTGCTTAGAAGTTTGATTTATGTTAAATCAAATTTTGGTGGATATTTTAAAGCATATATTATTACATTCTTCTGCTCATATCTCATCGGTGTGACTTGCTCACTCCCAACGGGTGGAATAATGCTTATCATTCTTCCTTCAATCTACTTCTTCTTGCTTAGAACGGTTGAGCTAGTTGGTTACTTTAAAGTTAAAGGCTATAACTTCTATGTCGATGCCAACAACGTTGTTAATACGATGGAGTATGGATATCGTCCAGATATGCAAGAACTTAATGATAGAGATAAATAATTGAGGTGCTTATGAAATTTAGAATGAATTTTGGCGTCGTAAAGACAATAATACTTGTTATAGTTATTCTTGGCGCTTTGGCACTTGCAGGGTTGGATATTGCAATGTTAGCAGGAGCAAAAGGGTTTGAGACAGCAATGCCTGCAATAGCTGGTGTTTCACTCGCTGCATCTGTAATCATCGCAATTGCCGCTTTAGTTGTAATGCTTAATAGCTATTATAAATTTAGCGATGATAAGTTAATTTTTGTGCTTGGTATATTCAAGGACACTATCCCATATGAAAACGTTACAGCCGTTAGACAAGATAGCAGAACAAATGAGTTTTACATTTTTGCAAAAGGCAAACGCATTCAGGATGGGGAAGTAAGTTTGCATATTGTTACATCTCCTAAAAAAGTGGAGGATGTCTTATCTGCAATAAGAAATGCTATGCCAAGCATGATAATTGAAGTTTTTACTTCAGAAGATAAACGCAAAAAGAAATAATTTAACGCTCTCGAAAGAGGGCGTATTTTCATTATAAACACAAATCTAGGTTAATTACATGACAAAACAAGAAGCGCGTAGATTGGCTAGAGCCAAAATTCTTAAGATGCATGATGCAGAAAAAGAGTGGGCATCAGGGGCTATTGCTGATTATATCAGTGGCGTAGATGAGTTTTGCCATGCACATAATATTTTTGTGTTTCTTGGTACGGATACAGAACCGAACACAGAAGAAATTGTTGGCCTTGGCCTTATGCTTGAAAGAACGGTTGCCGTTCCTCGCATTGAGTCAGATGGGATGCATGCAGTAGTTATATCACCATATACCAATTTTAGGCGCGCATATATGAATATTCTTGAGCCTGTTGGTGGTCATGATATAATTGACATAGATGTTGCTGTTGTGCCTCTAGCGGCGTTTCAAGGGCTTAATCGTGTTGGGCATGGTAAAGCTTATTATGATAAGTTTCTAGCAGGTCACGAGTGCTTTAAAATTGGTATAGCGTTTGATTGCCAGGAAGTCAGTGGGGTAAATTTTGATTCACATGATATTCCGCTCGATATGCTTATAACAGAAAAGAGAGTTATCTTTAAAGATAAACAAGTATCAAATCCATTTGGAGAGTAAAATGAGAATTGTTGCTGGAAAGTACAGGGGAAAGAATCTCGCATCCCCAAAGAATGATGATGTTCGTCCGACGACTACACGTATAAAAGAAACATTATTTAATGTTGTTCAAGGCTACGTTTTAGATAGTGTAGTGCTTGATTTGTTCGCAGGCAGTGGAGCGTTGGGAATCGAAGCTATTTCACGCGGAGCAAAACGTGTTGATTTTGTTGATAGATCTAAGGACAGCATTTCTCTTGTTTATCAGAATTTAAAAGGCATTGATGGAGATTATACAGTTCAAAATGTCGACTTTATGTCAGCACTTCGTTCCGCATATGTTGCAGGCGAAAAATATGATCTAATTTTTATCGATCCACCATATGCAACGTCTTTAGGGGAGATGGCATTACAAACGATATTTGATCTTGGACTGTTAAAAGAAGATGGTATAGCTATTTTTGAACATGGATCTGAGAAAAAATACGAGCTTACTGATAATAGATATAAAATGCGCACAAAAGTTATGGGGACAATAACCGCAGAATTTATAACACATAAAACTGTTGCTATGATGGCTGGTAGTTATGACCCATTTACTCGTGGGCACGAAGCTGTGTTAGATGAGGCTCTCCGTCGATTTGATGAAGTTGTAGTTGCTTGCCTTATTAACCCTGACAAGGATTACCTATTTAATGATGCACAACGTCTTGCAATCTGTGAAGAAGTATGCAAATGGAAGAAGGGGGCACGCGCTCTGTTTTCCACTAAAGACGCTGTTGATGTAGCAAAAGAAGTTAATGCTGAAGTGCTTGTCAGAGGCATACGTGGTGATGGAGATAAGGCCTACGAGAAAGCAATGGCAGATTATAATAGAGAGCATGGCATTGACACATTATTTATAGAAGTTGATGGGTTCAAGGACGTTAGTTCAACACGTGTTCGCGAAGAACTTAATAAGGGTGATTATAAGAATTTGCCAAATGTAATAATTCCGCTTATAAACTCAAAAGAGTTTAATGAACTATCATAAATAATACAATAAACCTTAAAAATTGCAATTTCGCACTTGCCTAATTGCTAAAAATATTCTATACTAATTTTATACGGGCATATAAGGAGCATCTTATGGAAACTATTGAAATGTTGATAAACGAAATAGAAAGCGAAATTTTGAAAGCCAAAAAGGCTACTTTTTCAAATACAGACATCGTTGTGAATAAAAACACAATGCTTGAGCTTGTTTCTCGTTTTAGAAGCAACTATCCAGTAGCACTTAAAGAAGCTAATGAAATTACAAGACAACGTGACGAAATAATCGCTAAAGCAGAAGAGTATGCAAATCAAGTAATGGACAATGCTGAAGCCCATGCAAAAGAACTTGTAAGTGAAACAGAAATAGTGAAAAATGCAGAGGCACAAGCAGCACAAATTCAAGCAGAAGCTGAGGAAAACTATCGCAAGATGGACTATGAAGCTCGCTCACTTGCATTTAACATTCTTGATGGTGCAGAGAAGTCTTTGAAAGATGGTTTTGCTGTCATTAATGATCGTAAGCGTAAATTGATTGAAAACTAAAATTATCTTATAAAATTCCTTGACAACAAAATCAATAAATCATATAATGATTAGGCTGTGAGCGGTCATGGCGGAATAGGCAGACGCGTACGTTTGAGGGGCGTATGGTGAACCCGTCCGAGTTCAAGTCTCGGTGACCGCACCAAAACAAAAAGGAGTTCCAATCGGAGCTCCTTTTTGTTTTGCGTCAAAGACGCGAGACTTGAAGTTTGCAAAACCAAACACACAAATATAATTTGTGTCTCGGACGGGAACCCGTCCGTTGCACGCGATTGAAATCAAAGATTTAACAATCGCTGTAAGACAAGTCTCGGGTATATACAGATTTGAATATATGCTGATATGTACATGTTTACAAGTAGGAGCGCAGGGAAGTGTGGAGGACTTGAAGAAAATGGATTTGCTTTGCAATATCCTCTTTTGAAGCGCCTTGAGCGAGATTGCGCGCGAGTACGATTGCAAATGTGTTCAGTTGCTCAGGCGTCGCACATATGCATTTTAGGGTACTTGCAAGCGTGGAGAGTGTATTCTCGTTTTGATTGTCAAACATATTTACATATTTATATGTAAAAAGTTTAAAAATGTTCTATTATCAATAAATATAATATAAATATAAAACTTTGTGATTTAGATGAGATACAAGGAAACAAAAAAAGGCACTCGGCCTAATGTACTGATGTACATGACCAAGTGCCTTTTTGATGTTGACGAAGTAGGTCGCTAAATCACAAAGTTTTGATGTAGGCTGCGAGTTCATTGAAGATAACATCGAGTCCGTGTGCACCAGCATCCGGGAAGCCGATTGAGCGCTCGCCGACTGTGCCGGCTCTGCCGAGTGTTGCGACGACAGTCTTTGTTGCTTCTGCGCCTTCGTGTGCTGCCTTTGCGCCGAGGTCGAGACCTTCTTGGAGTTTCTTGCCTTCTTCAGCTGCCTTTGTGAGTGCGAGTGCGCATGGCTTCAAAGCATCAACGAGAGTCTTGTCGCCGATTTCTGCGCCCTTACCAAAGGACTTCTTGCCTGTCTCATAGACACCACGGTTTGCTTCCATGAAGAGGAATGCAACGTCTTTCAAATTAACTTCTTTCTTGCCGAGCATTGCCTTGCCTGCATATTTGAATGCAGAGCCCCAGATTGGGCCGGATGCGCCGCCGCAGTACTCCTTGATGATTTCGGAGCAGCTGACGAGGAACTCACCGATGTCGCCTTTCTTTCTGGTCTTCCAATCTGCTTTCAACTGTCTGAAGCCTTTTGCGATGGACATACCAAAGTCGCCGTCGCCCATTTGGTCTGCTTCGCAGAATGGAACTTCGTTTTCTATGATGACGTCCGCCATCTTTTCAACGATTTGGACAAATGCCGCTGTGTTGATCTTTTCACCAACTTCAGGCTTGCCTTCTACTTCGTAGACAGCATTGGCATCTTCTTCCTCAGCTGCGGCTTTCTTTGCGGCTTTCTTTGGAGCTTCTGCTGCTGCCGGAACGACGCCGAGAGCCTTTCTGATTGCATTGATTGCCTCAAGTGCTGCTTCTGCGTTTGCATCCATTGCTGCGCCCCATGTGAGAGCAGGAGTGGAGACAGGGTAGTCAACGAGAGCTTTGAGTTCTGCATCAACGCGGAGGACTGTGATTGAAGCACCTGCCATATCGATGGATGTCATGAAGTTGCCAACGATTGTGCGGTGAATCTTGATGCCATCAGCACCGAGTGCCTTTGTGACGGAGTTGTTGAGGATGTAGAGCTCTTGAAGTGGAGTGCCGCCAAATCCGTTGATGAGGAGGACAACTTCTTCGCCTTTCTTGAGCTTAAGGTCTTCTTCAAGGTCTGTGACGATTCTTCTTGAGAGGTCATCAGAGAATGTGCCCTTGGAGTAGTCAATCTTCTCGCGGAAACGACCTGGTTCGCCATGGATACCGACACCAAACTCCATTTCATCGTCGCCGATTTCAAATGTTGGGTGACCGGCTGCAGGGACTGTGCAGGATGTGAATGCAAAACCGAAGGAACGAACGTTCTCGATAACCTTGTTTGCAACACGTTTGACTTCTTCAAGTTCCTTGCCTTGTTCTGCTGCAGCACCTGCGCACTTGTGAACGAGCACTGTGCCTGCAACGCCACGACGTCCGACTGTGTAGAGGGAGTCTTTGACTGCGATATCGTCGTTGACGTAAACTGCGTCAACTTTGATGCCGTCTTCTTGAGCATCGCTCATTGCATTGTTGAAGTTCATGCAGTCGCCGGAGTAGTTTTTGATGATGAGGAGCACGCCCTTGTCAGTTGCGCATTTCTTGATAGAATTGTAAACTTGGACTTGGGAAGGGGATGCAAACACGTCACCGCAGACTGCTGCGTCGAGCATACCTTTGCCAACGAAGCCAGCGTGTGCCGGCTC
>DBVO01000048.1:289-674 GCA_002308215.1 Christensenella sp. UBA1262 | reverse complement strand
ATTTTTTTCATAATATTTCTCCTTATTCAGAGAGCGGTGAGGCTCTCAAAAGTTTAAGATACTCCCCAGAAGGGGAGTATCCATTTTTCAAAGATTATTCAAGACCGTATGCGTATTCGCGGCCGATTCTGTCTGCTGTCTTGATTGCTGCCACGATCATATCCGGTGTGACAGGGAATGGCATGTTGTGAATTGACTCATCAGGGATGCAAGTCTTTTCTGCAACTGCACGGAGTTCTTCATCTGTCAAGGAGTCGCGGAGGACCTTGCCTGCTTTGACGTCTGTCATGAGGTCGCGGAGGCACACAGGAAGACCAACTGTCAAGCAGAAGTCGAGAACTTCATAGAGTTCTTCTTCCGGGCTGTTTTCAAGAACGAGTTGGCA
>DBVO01000048.1:0-137 GCA_002308215.1 Christensenella sp. UBA1262 | reverse complement strand
GGGGTCACAACGTTTTCGTCGCAAGCTGCTTTTGCCTTTGCGCCATCGCTAAGAAGGTTTCTGTAGCAGAGTTCCGCAAGAGCTGCTGCTGTGTGTGTGCCATAGCCGAGAAGTGTGCCTTTCTTTCTGTCTGCGCC
>DBVO01000022.1:33794-33961 GCA_002308215.1 Christensenella sp. UBA1262 | reverse complement strand
TAAAAATTTACAAAAAATACAAATAGTGTTTTTAACCTAAAAATTTTAAAATATTTTATTTTATATGATTATTTTTGTTTGACTTGAATTTTTAAAATAAGTATAATTGTGGTATCAATTGTGAGCAAACCAAATGTTTTAGCACAACCTAGTGGATAAAGATGCCA
>DBVO01000022.1:0-33749 GCA_002308215.1 Christensenella sp. UBA1262 | reverse complement strand
TATGCAATTATTGGAAGAGCGTATTTTGAGAGATGGCAAAGTTTTGCCAGGAAATATTCTCAAAGTAGGCGGTTTTCTAAATCATCTCATTGATAATGAACTTCTTGACGAGATTGGTAAGGAAATTTCTGCGCTCTTTTCAGGCTCACATATAACTAAGATATTAACTATTGAAGCATCGGGTATAGCAATAGCCTGCGCTGCTGCGCACTATTTGCATGCACCGGTGCTTTTTGCTAAAAAAGAAAAGACTGCAAATGTTAATACAGATTGCTATTCAGCAGAGGTTAAGTCTTTCACTCATGGCAATGTTGCACACGTCATTGTTTCAAAACCATATTTGAATGCTGATGATAAGGTTCTCATCGTTGATGATTTCCTTGCACATGGTGAAGCACTTAGAGGACTTATCTCAATCATCAATCAAGCAGGAGCTGAACTTGTTGGTTGTGCTATAGCAATTGAGAAGGCTTTCCAAGGCGGTGGAGATGCTCTTCGCGCTGAAGGTGTTAGAATTGAAAGCCTCGCAGTCATTGAAAGCATGAGCGATACATCACTCACTTTCAAAAAATAGGCGATAGTCGCCACATTAAAGAAGCAAACCTAATAAAATTAAACCCAAAACGGGCTAAAAGGAGAAACTATGAAAAAGAAAGTTATCGCAATCGTACTTGCAATCGCTCTCATCGCAGCAATTACTGTTGGTCTCGTTGCTTGCAACAAGAAAGCAAACAATGGTCCACAAGAAGTTGAATTGCCAGGTTACAATGTTGTCGAACCAGATTATTCTGATCTTCAATTCCCAGCAGACTTCAAAGTAGGTCTTATCACACTTCATGACAAGAACTCAACTTATGATGCAAACTTCATCAATGCACTTCAATCAGTTAAGGCTCAATTCGGTCTTTCTGATAGCCAAGTCATCGTAAGAAGTGGTATCGATGAAGCAGAAGCTTGCTACAACACAGCTCTTGAACTTGCAGATGCAGGATGCAAAGTTGTTTTCGCTGATTCATTCGGACATGAACCATTCATGATCAGAGCAGCTCAAGCACGTCCAAACGTACAATTCTGCCATGCAACTGGTACACAAGCACACGTCGTAAACCTTCCTAACTATGCAAACGCATTTGCTTCAATCTATGAAGGCAGATATCTTGCAGGTGTTGCAGCTGGTCTCAAACTCCAAGCAATGGGCAAAACAAATGCTCCAAAGATTGGTTACATCGGCGCATTCACATACGCAGAAGTTATGTCTGGTTACACATCATTCTACCTTGGTGTTAAATCCATCGTTCCATCTGTAACAATGGAAGTTACATTCACAGGTTCTTGGTATGATGAAACAGCAGAAAACAACGCAGCAAAGAACTTGATCAACCGTGGTTGCGTCCTTATCAGCCAACATGCTGACTCTTGGGGTGCTCCAAATGCTTGCGAAGAAGCAGGTGTTCCAAATGTTTCTTACAATGGTTCAACATTCGAATCTTGCCCAGATACATTTATCGTTTCTTCAAGAATTGACTGGGCTCCATACTACAAGTATGTTATTGCTAAAGTTCTCAGAGGCGAAGCAGTAGCAAAAGATTGGAACGGTACAATTGCAAACGGTGGTGTTAAACTCACAAACCTCGGTGCAGCAGCAGCAGATGGCACAGTTGCAAAACTTGTTGAAGTTCGCAACCAACTCGCACTCGGCACTCTCAAAGTTTTCAATTGCGCAAACTTCACAGTTAATAATGAACACCTTACATCATATCTTGCAGATATCAATGGTGATTTCGTAGGCGAAACAAACGTTATTGATACAGTTGGCAGCGTTACATTCTTCAATGAATCTGACCTTGCTCGTCGTTCAGCACCATACTTTGATGCAGAAATCGATGGTATCACACTTCTTGACAGAAATTATGGTGATTAATAATTAGTTAATCAATTTGCGTCTCACCCTAAAAGGGTGGGACGCAACTTAATTTTTTAAGCAAAACAATCAAAATCATCTACGGACTAGTCATAGTCCGTAAATGTGTTTTAATAGGCACATAAAAATCCCCCTTATTTTCAAATGAAAGCAATAGAACTTGTAGGAATTACCAAAACATTCGGCTCAATACACGCCAATCAAGATGTCAACCTAGATGTCGAGAAAGGCGAGATTTTGTCATTGCTTGGCGAAAATGGTAGTGGTAAGACGACGCTTATGAATATGTTAGCTGGTATCTATTTCCCAGATGCTGGTCATATTTTTGTTGATGGACAAGAAGTCGTCATCAAATCACCTATTGATGCATTCAAATACAAAATCGGTATGGTTCACCAACATTTTAAGTTGGTCGATCTTTTTACAGCAGCCGACAATATTATTCTTGGCGAAAAGATGCCACCATTTAGCATCAAAGAGCAAACTCAAGAATACAAAATTCAAGCCGCAAATGAAATATCTGCATTAAGCGCAGAACTTGATGAAAAGGAAAGAAAAAAAGCAATCGGTAAGATAAACAATAAGCGTAACCTTAAAACTTGCGCTCTTCCTTTTATAAAGTTTGGCAAAATAGTTGCATTTAATCATCTTTCTCGTAACCGTGCAAAGAAGATCCAAGCTATTGCAGATCAATATGGCTTTGAAATTGATCTTAAAAAGAAAGTATACGAATTGTCTGTATCAGAAAAGCAGACAGTCGAAATTATAAAAGTATTATATCGTGGAGCAGACTATCTTATTCTTGATGAGCCAACAGCTGTTCTTACTCCTCAAGAAATCCAAAAACTTTTTGCGGTTATGAGAAAAATGCGTGAAAATGGTAAATCAATTATTATCATTACTCATAAGCTCAACGAAGTTATGGAGATTTCAGATCGTGTTGCTGTCTTGAGAAAAGGTAAGTTTATTGGTGTAGTAAACACAAAAGACACAAGCGAAAAAGAATTAACAGAAATGATGGTCGGCGCAAAAGTTGACCTTGATATCCATAGAGATCTTCCTGTAAATCCTCAACCAAGATTAGTTGTTAATAATTTAACAGTTTTGAACAAGGAAGGCCACAAAGCAATAGATGATGTTTCATTTGTTGTAAATGGTGGCGAAATTCTCGGTATTGCAGGTATTTCAGGCAATGGTCAAAAAGAACTCCTTGAAGGTATTGCAGGCCTTCAACACGTTGTTGGCGGTGACGTTATTTTCTATAATCCAAAAGAAAACAAACCAGTTACTTTCTTCCACAACGATTTAAGACAAATTAAACAAAAAGCTGCAAATGGAATGTTCCATTATCCTGATGGATCCCCAGTTGATCTTAAAGGTAAATCAGCAAAAGAAATTACAAAGCTTGTTAATGATGAACAAATTTTGTACTACGAAAATGAAGTAATCGATCTTAACAAGAAGACACCAAGAGAAATTCAAGAACTTGGTATTAAACTTTCATTTGTCCCTGAAGACAGACTTAACATGGGTCTTGTAGGAAACATGAGTATCGTTGATAACATGATGCTTAGAAGTTATAGAAAGGGCAAATCAATTTTTGTAAATCGTAAACGTCCTAAAGCTTTAGCAGATAAGATTATTGAAGATCTTGGTGTTGTTACTCCAAGCGATATGACTCCAGTTAGACGTTTGTCCGGTGGTAACGTACAAAAGGTTCTTGTTGGACGTGAAATCTCATCATCACCAAAGGTTTTGATGTCTGCTTATCCTGTCCGTGGCCTTGATGTTAACTCATCATATCTCATTTACAATCTTTTAAACGAACAAAAGGCACGCAATACCGCAGTTGTATTTGTCGGTGAAGACCTTGACGTATTGCTTGCTTTGTCAGACAGAATCCTTGTTCTTTGTGGTGGTAAGGTTTCAGCTATTGTTGATGCTAGAAAGGTCACTAAAGAACAAATCGGTCTTCTTATGACAAAGTTGCCTGATGAAATTGAACGCTACGATTATGAGAGCGCTAAAGAATCATTAGAAACACATGAGCCAGAGCAAACAGCAAGCGAAGAGCCTGCATTAGATTTAGCAGAGAAGGAGGATAAAACAAATGACTAAAATTCATGAACCTCTTTTCCACTTAGCCAAAAACTCTAACGTGAATCCAAGACGCAAATGGGCACTTCGCGGTATTGTTTTTGTCATTTCCTTCTTTGTTTGTGCAATAGTATCTGTTGGACTCACAGGCAAAGGCATGGATTACTTCTTTAAGTATTTCTTTGAAGGCCTTTTTGGTTCAGAGAGAAATGCTTGGAACTTATTCCATGAAACAGCAATATTGTTGCTTATTGCTTTAGCAGTTACGCCATGTTTTAAGATGAAATTCTGGAACATTGGTGGTGAAGGGCAAGTTTTAATGGGCTGCCTTGGATGTGCAGTGGCAATTAATTTTATGGGCGGCAAAGTAAGTGACGCAGCAACAATTATTGTATCTATTATTCTTGCAATTGCATTCTCTACAGTTTGGGCAGTTATTCCAGCATTGTTTAAAGCGAAGTGGAATACCAATGAAACTCTTTTAACACTTATGATGAACTACATTGCGGTTTGCCTTGTAAACTTCTTTATTAAGAGTGTAGCTACTAGCGGAACTGGCATCCTTGTTTTCTCAAATGGTGTTGTTGGCTCAATATTTGGTAATGAATTTGTTCTTAAAATAATTGTTGTCGCAGTTCTTACGACATTGATGGCAATCTATTTGAAGTTTAGTAAGCATGGTTACGAACTTACAGTTGTTGGTGAGAGCCCTAATACAGCAAAATATGTTGGTATTAAAACAAAAGCCGTTATTATTCGTACACTTGTACTTTGCGGTGTACTTTGTGGTATAGCAGGATTCTTGCTCATAAGTGCAACAAACCATTCAATTAATGATACATCAGTCGGTGGAAGAGGATTTGTTGGCGTACTTATTTCTTGGCTTGGACAATTCAATCCAATCTTTATGGCAATTATGTCATTCTTGGTTGTATTTATTGAACGTGGTTCAAATGCACTTGCAAATGGTGGTATATCACTTGGTGAGTCATATCCAAGCATCATGACTGGTATATTCTTCTTCTTTATTATTGCTGTTGAATTCTTTGTCAATTACAAATTTGTTTTCCGCGAGGATCTCCAAGCAAAAATTGATCTTTGCACTGCAAAAATCAAAGGTGTTTTTTCAAAGAAAAAACAAGTTGAAGAAATTGAGAATAGTAACAAAGCTAGCGATAGTGTAAGTGAAGAAATTGTTGAAGAAGCGGTTGAAGAGTCAGCCGTCACTGTTGAAGAAAATGAAGAAATCCCTTCGACAGAAGATGTAGAAGAAAAGGAGGGAAAATAAATGTTTGTCGCATTAATTACACAAGCTATTAGATTCTCTGCAGTATTCCTTTATGGTTCAACAGGTGAAACGATTATTGAAAAATCAGGGCACTTGAACCTTGGTATTCCTGGCATTATGTGCTTTGGCGCTGTTGGCGGTTGTCTCGGTGCAAATATGGCATACAACGCTGGCATGAGCAATTTTATGACAATTTTAATTGCAATTATTTTTGCCATGTTATTTGGCGGTGCTATGGGCCTTCTTTATGGTTGGTTTACCATCACCCTTCGCTGCAACCAAAATGTTACAGGTCTTACGATTACAACGTTCGGCGCTGGCGTATTCGGCTTTTGGGTAACATTGATGGGTGAGCAAGGTGTAAGGTTCTACAGAGCAAGCCGTGCTTTTACAGCACCTATGTTCGGAGAAGTTGGCAGTGACTGGTTCTCAACAATGTTCCTTTCTCATGGAACACTTGTATATGTTGCAATTATTATTGCAGTAATAGCAGCAATCGTTCTTAAAAAAACAAGGACTGGTTTATCACTTACAGCTGTTGGTGAGAACCCAGCAGCAGCTGATGCAGCAGGTATTAAAGTTATCAAATATAAATATGTTTCTTGCGTACTCGGCGCAGCAATTTCCGGTATTGGTGGTGCGTTCTATCTCCTAGACTGTACACGTGGTTCTCTTGAGCCTGGCGTTATCGAAGGCATGGGATGGCTCGCAGTTGCCCTTGTTATCTTCTCATTGTGGAGACCAGGCATAGGCATCTTTGGATCATTTATCTTCGGTCTATTGTATATTGCGCCAAACTATATTAATGGTGTTGATTTTGCAACGAAAGAGATTTTAAAAATCATTCCTTATGCTGTTACGGTTGTTGTTCTTATTGTTATTTCATTGTTCAATAAGCGTGAAACTCAGCCACCTGCGGCACTCGGTCTTTCATACTTCCGAGAAGATCGTTAGTATAATAAAGTATAAAAATAAAACGGACTATTTAGTCCGTTTTTTAATTTACAAAAATACCTTAATTTAATCTCAAATCTTTCCCGTTAATTTCAAATATACGCGAATACTGCTTACTTGCAAGACGTGAATAGATGCGTTCGCCATATCTATCTAAAATACGTGCGGTGCTGAGATTTGTTGTAATTATAGTGCAGAGTCCGCGATTAATTCTTTCTTCAAGAACCAGAAGAAGATATGGCTCTGTTACATTCTTAAGCACAGGTTCCATCCCTAAGTCATCAATAACTAGCAAATCAGCTGTGATATAGTCATGCAATCTAGATCCTCGTTCAGAGAGAGGTGAAGTGTGTGTGTTTAACATGGCCGTATTGAATTCGTAAGCCGAAACATATTTAACACTCTTGCCACGCTCAATGGTTTCGCGTGCAATAGCAGATGCAAGGCTTGTTTTACCTGTTCCAGCGTTACCAGTGAACAATATATTTTTAATATTAACTCTTGGGATTCTTAATGCATATGCTTTGAAGTACTCGTATAACTTTTTGAGATTAGCCTTTTGATTTTCATCTTTAATTGTTTCGAAATTAGCATCTTCAAATTTAAATGGGGCACGCTTTTCAATTTCACAAATTGACTTAAGAGCGGAGATGTATTCATCTCTTACACACGCACATAGTTTGCCGTTAGCATTACCTGTGTCATCGCAAATAGGGCAAGATGGGGCATATTCCATGTCGCTCTCTTTATATCCATGTTTCGCAAGAGTCTTGATGTATTCATCTTTTGCTGCTTTTTCTTGCTTCTCAAAGCCATCAAGAGCATTTTTGAACGTAGCGTCGACATATTTACCATGAGCTTCTTTAATATCAGGTATAGACAAAATGAGGGCGGTTTTTTCAATAATAGCGTCCTTTTGGCGTGCAATCTCAGCACGTTTTTTTGCGAGTGCGATGTCTATTGCTCTTTTTTTCATTACATGTCATCTAGACTTAGTCCATCGATACTTGTAATGACAGATCTAAGTTCTTCCTTTGAATATGTGCGCTCGTCATAGTCACGAGAAACTTTTTGTGCATTAGATTGTGGAAGTGCAACTTTTTTTGCATCTTCAACAGTTTTTACACCTTCTGCTTTAAAAGCAGAAAGAATTTGATTTATATAAGGCAATGGATAAGTTCTTGAGGATGCTTGTTCTGCGGCATATAAAATGACGCTATCGTCGAACAACCATACCGCGGACCAAGTTTGATAATACTCACGGTCTTGGTTAGTAACGCTTCTTGTTCTTCCAGTTGCCTCAATAATCTTTTTAATTTTTTCGTCTTGGCGAATTTGAGCATCAATATAATCATCAATGCTATTTGAAGTTAGAAGTCCTTGCGCATAGAACTTATTAACAACATTGTTCATGCCATCCAGAGTTCTAACATTTGAAAGGAAGCAGTGATGAGCAATCTTTTTAAGTGCATCTTCATCAAATCCCTTTGCAACCCAAGGTGAAATGTATACTTCAATCTCATGTTCAAATGATTCATAGAACACGCCGAGATTCTTATTAATTGCGATAGCAAGATCACGTAATTCTTCAATATGCTTATTATAATCAGCCATTTCTTCTGAACTGAATATTGATAAGCGATAGAATTCGTCAAGTTTGCTATCAAGTTTACTAAATGTTTTTGAGCCTTTTAGTGTTTTTGCAGCGGTTATAATAGCATCAAGGCTATAACCCCAGCTCCTCATCCACTTAAGAAGCATTTGTTTCTCTTCGAGTTCGGCTGCGCCTTTTCTGCCTAAGGCAGATAACACTTGAGTCATATCATCATGTTGACGATCATATTCTTCTAAACGTTCTTCAACATCGTTTACTGTCTTTACGCCTTCTTGGGCCCAGTTTCTTGCCACAGTTAAGATATATGGATATCTTACGTTGTTGCCTTTAAGGTTTATGCAATATTGCACGACCATTAACATGGCTTCAGCATCAAACTTTGTTGAATCAATAAACGAATAGTATTCGTTATATTCGTTTGGCGTGAGCATGCGTTCTGGGAAGAGTTGTTGAAGATGTGCATTAAAATCATTCCACTTTTCAGATTTATACTTTTTAGGTGGTTGATTTGCACGTTTCAAAGATAAATATTTGACTTCAAATGGTTCTTGAGAAACAACTTGAACAAGTCCCATATCTTCAAAAGCTTTGTATGCGCTGTGGATCTCTTTTTCGCTCATATTAAGTGCAGAGCAGAGCGTATCTATTGTGTTGTCTTTTGGTGGGTTTGAGCAAAGATATAGGCCATACAAATAAACCTTTATTTGTTTTTCATCGCATTCAGGAAGATACTCGTTGATGAAAAGATTATCAACGAGAGTAAATGTTTCCATTAAAAAGTCGCTTGAGAACTTAACGAAACTCATGAATCCTCCTAATACTAAATGACAAAATTCTTTGCCAATTGCTTGTTTGCATAAGTGAAGATTAATATATCACAAAACTATGTTTTGCGCCAAAAAGTTTTTTTAATTTTTAGTAAAATACTATATGTTGTGTGATGCGCATCTACGATTACAAATAGGTGTTGGTGAATGCCACGCTTACTTGACATTTGGTAGTGTAAATGCTAATATACTTGCTGTTAATAAAATAATGTATCAGGAGACTTTGCAGAGTGCATTCTTGTGTGCATTTGTAGGCAAAAATAAAGCAAACAAATGAAAGTTTGGGCAAAAGTAATGCAGGGCGATAAGCTCGTTAAAGACATGATTTTCGAAGGCGATTATTCGCTCAAAATGTCTGATTATCAAAGTATGCTTCAAGAAATAGCATATAGGCTTGACATAGCTACACCTATTTCGTTGGAGAGTCATTTGAAACATTTTGAGAGGTTTAACAGAACAAAATATTTGCCAAGAGATTTTGTCGAAGATGTTGATTTTTCTTCGTTAATTTTAGAGCGAGTTCTTGAAGAGAAGAAAAAACCAAATCAATTCTATATTTAACAGAAACAATAGTTAATTATTTACAAACACGTGGGTAAACCGCGTGTTTTGTATTTTAAAGACGCAATAAATAATGTTGAAAAAAGTGTGGCGTAAACTTATATTTTAGTGTTATAATATAAATAACATCAATATTATCGGAGCATCAATATGTCTAATTTTGATTTGAATAATCGTTCATATCAGTCGTATTTGGAGTGTGACTTTTTAAACACTCTATTTTTCAATAAGCGTATTCCACTTGTAATCGTTGGGGGCGATCATCCTGAAGCAGTTAAAAGCAAACTGTTAGATACTTATGGGAATGTCGAAGTTTTGCTTATAGGCAAAGATAACTGCAGATGCAAAGTTAATGATATTGATGGCGAATATGAAAAAATAATTGTGGATGCAATTCCTCTTATTGAAGCATACAGATTTGATTTTTCAGATTTTGTACAAATTATGAAGCGTTTGCGTGCTGACGATGGCTGTGAGTGGGATAGAGCTCAAACACATGATTCAATAAGGATAAACCTCATAGAAGAGGCATATGAGCTTTTAGAGGCTATTGATGCCAAAGATTCTGACATGATGAAGGAAGAATGTGGCGATGTGCTTATGCAAGCAATATTCCATACGGAAATTTCGGAAGCAGAAGGAAGTTTTGATTATGGAGATATGCTTACAACCTTGTGCCGCAAATTGATAGATCGTCACACACACATTTTTGGAACAAATCATGCTGACACTCCTGAAGAGGCACTTGCTTTTTGGAATGAGGCTAAGAAAAAAGAAAAGAAGTATTCATCTTATGCTGATTCAATGGACAAGGTACCAAAAAATCTTCCATCGCTTCTTTATGCAGAAAAACTACAAAAGCGTGCAAAAAAATCCGGGTTTGATTGGGATAAGGTAGATGGTGCTCTTGAGAAAGTTGTTGAAGAATTAGAGGAACTCAAAACAGCAACTCCAGACAAGAGGAATGAAGAAGCAGGTGACTTGTTGTTTGCAGTCGTAAACGTGCTCAGATTTTATAAGATTGATCCGGAAATGGCACTTCATGATGCAAGTTTGAAGTTTTATCGTCGATTTGAGGCAGTTGAGAAGCTTGCGAACGAGCGTGGCATAGACATGCCATCATCTAGTTTAGAAGAACTTGATAAGCTTTGGAACGAAGTAAAATCAAGAGAGAAATAATATGGATTTATTAATCGGTAATGTTCAATTAAAATCTAATTTATTGTTTGCGCCAATCGCTGGTTTTAGTGAGGTTGGCTTTAGACATCTCTGCGCAAAATATGGCGCAGGTTTAACATTTACCGAACTTGTTAGTGCTAAGGGTCTTTGTTATGGCAATAAAGGAACTGAAGAGTTGCTTGCAAAAACGGATCTAGATTCGCCATGTGCTGTTCAATTATTTGGTTCTGATCCTGAGTATATGTTTAAAGCTGCATCTGATGACAGACTTAAAAAATTTGATATCATCGATATCAATATGGGTTGTCCAGTTAAAAAAGTGTTTAACAATGGAGAAGGCAGCGCATTAATGAGCAATCCTAAACTTGTAACTGAAATAGTGCAAGCGGTACGTGAAGGTAGTCACAAACCTGTAACGTGTAAAATGCGTGCAGGTATTGAAAATGGTAAGCCTATTGCTGTTGAGTGTGCACTTGCAGCAGAAAAAGGCGGTGCGGCTGCTGTAACAATTCATCCAAGATATCGCGAACAGTTTTATAGCGGAACTGCGGATCATAGTATAACTTATGATGTGAAACAAGCATTGAAGATACCGGTTATAGCTAATGGCGATATAACAAATAAAGCATCACTTGTAAAAATAAAGGCACAAACAGGCGCGGATGGATTCATGTTGGCAAGAGGTGCACTTGGTAGGCCATATCTATTTAGTGAATTGGTTGGAATTCCATATGAATGGGATAGACATGCTGCGATTTTGGAACATATATCAATTTTAAAAGAGTATTTCCCAGAATTAACTGTCGCAAACATAATGAAACTTCATCTTTGTTATTATGCAAGAGGTGAAAAGTTTGCAAAGCAAGTAAGAGTAGCAGTAGGAGAAGCAAAAGATTTGGCTGGAATATACAGTGTTGTTGAAGGATTCTTTGTTGAATAGGAGTATAAAATGTTCAATATTGTTTTGGTTGAACCAGAGATCCCACAAAATACAGGAAATATAGTTAGAACGGCAGCAGCGACTGGTTGCCATGTTCATCTTATTAAACCACTCGGATTTGACATAAGCGATAGAGCTCTAAAACGAGCTGGGTTGGATTATTGGCATTTAACAGATTTTCACGTATATGAGAGTTTATCTGATTTTTTTGATAAAAATGCAAAAGGTAGAGTTCATTTGGAAAATGGAAGTTGGCATATAGATGATAACAACATGTCTAACGATATGCCTCATTTTTATTTTTGTTCAACAAAGGCTCAAATTAGATATGATAATGTAAAGTATGGAGAAAATGATTTTTTGTTCTTTGGAAAAGAAACCAAAGGGCTTCCAGAAGAATTATTGCATGATAATTATGATATGACAGTGCGTATTCCAATGATTGCAGATGCAAGAAGCCTAAATCTTTCAAACAGCGTAGCAATTGTTGTATATGAGGGTATGCGTCAAATAGGTTTTGAAAACTTGAAAATTGAAGGTAAATTAACAAAGTTCTAAACTAAGAAAAAAACACGAAGCGTGTTGCATTTTTGCCGATTAAATCAATAATCGGCCATTTTTATGCACTTTTAGGCAATTTTTGCATTATTAAAAACACGATAAGTGTATTATTTAGAAGTTGCGCCATTTTAATAAATACACGTTACGTGTTTTACATTTTACTGAGTATATATTTGACAAATTCCGTCAAAGTAGCATTTTCGTATTGATATTTTAGTCTTGCATTGTTCTTTAGATTATGGTATAATATTTGTCGGTAAATTGTAGGCGCGCGTGATCACATGCGCTAGCTAGTGACCCGCAAAATGCGTCGGATTTACAATTAAATTGTAAAATCTATTTCTTAAAGGAGAAATTTATGGCAAAACTTACAATCCGCGATGTAGACGTAAAAGGCAAAAAGTGTCTTGTCCGTTGTGACTTCAACGTCCCTATGGTAGACGGTGTTATCACAGATGAAAACCGTATCAATGGTGCTCTTCCAACAATCTCTTATCTTGTTGAGCATGGCGCAAAGGTTATTCTTTGTTCACACATGGGTAAACCACACAATATTTTCACAGAAGGTTTCAGCTTGAACAAGAAAGAAAAGAAAGCTCTTGAAGCGCTTCCTGCAGAAGAGCAAGCAGCTGCTAAAGCAGAATATATTGCAAAAGCACTTAAGAATGATCCAAAGAAGTTTACACTTCGTCCAGTTGCTGAAAGACTTGCTGATCATTTCCCAGGTAAAGTAACATTTGCTACTGACCTTGTTGGTGATGATGCTCATGCAAAGGTAGCAGCTCTTAAAGATGGCGAAATCGTTCTTCTTGAAAATACTCGTTTCTATGCTGGTGAAGAAAAGAACTCTGAAGATCTTTGCCGTCAACTTGCAGATTTCTGTGATGTTTATGTTAATGATGCATTTGGTACAGCACATAGAGCACATGCAACTACAGCTGGTATTGTTCAATATGGTTTTGCAAAAGTGGCTGTAAGCGGTTTCCTTATTGAAAAAGAACTTAAATATCTCGGCAACGCAGTTGAAAATCCTGTTCGCCCATTCCTTGCAGTTCTTGGTGGCGCAAAAGTCGCTGACAAACTTAACGTTATTGACAATCTCCTTTCTAAGTGCGATGCACTTATCATCGGTGGTGGTATGGCATACACATTTATTAAGGCACAAGGTGGTTCAATTGGTACATCTCTCGTAGACGATGAAAAGATTGACTATTGCAAGAGCATGCTTGCAAAAGCAGCTGAACTTGGCAAGAAGATTTATCTTCCAGTAGATACAGCTGTTTCTCCAGTATTCCCAGACCCAATTGATAAACCAATTGAAGTTGAATATGTTCCATCAAATCAAATCCCAGCAGACAAGATGGGTCTTGATATTGGTCCAAAGTCCCAAGAACTATTTGCAAATGCAGTTAGAACAGCAAAGACAGTTGTTTGGAATGGTCCTATGGGCGTATTTGAAAACCCAACATGCGCAGCAGGTACTATCGCAGTTGCTAAAGCAATGGCAGAAACAGATGCAACAACAATCATCGGTGGTGGTGACTCTGCAGCAGCAGTTGCACAACTTGGCTTTGCAGATAAGATGACACACATCTCAACAGGTGGTGGCGCATCTCTCGAGTTCTTGGAAGGCAAAGTTCTCCCAGGCATTGATTGCTTGAACGACGCAAAATAATTAAACAACTTGGCGCCATACATATGTATGGCGTCAAAATATGTAATGAATAAATTATTAGGGGTATATATTATGGCAAGAAAACCAATTATCGCAGGCAACTGGAAAATGAACAACAATAAAGCCGAATCAAAGGCTCTCATTGAAGAACTCCTTCCACTCGTTAAGGATGCTCAATGTGATGTAGTTATTTGCACACCTTTCACAGATCTTTGGACAGCAGTAGATCTCACAAAGGGTTCAAATATTCATGTTGGTGCACAAAATGTTCACTGGGCAGAAAAAGGCGCATTTACAGGCGAAATTTCTGCAAAAATGCTCGTTGAACTTGGAGTTGAATATGTTATTATCGGTCACTCCGAGAGACGTCAATACTTTGGTGAAACAGATGCTACAGTCAATGCTAGAGTTAAAGCAGCTCTCGCAGCAGGTTTGAAACCAATCATTTGCGTTGGTGAAACTCTTGAAGAAAGAGAAGCAGGAAAGGTTGAAGAAGTTCTTGTTCGTCAAACAAAGGGCGCACTTGCAGATCTCAGCAAAGATGATATCGATAACTTCGTTATCGCATATGAACCAGTTTGGGCAATTGGCACAGGCAGAACAGCAACAGCTGACGTTGCAAATGATACAATTGCTATTATTCGTCGTACACTTGGTGAAATCTTCTGTCCAAAATGCGCAGAGCGCATTCGCATTCAATATGGTGGAAGTATGAATCCAAAGAATGTTAAAGAATTAATGGCACAACCAGAAATAGATGGTGGCCTTATTGGTGGCGCATCTCTTAAGGCAGTTGACTTCTCACAAGTAGTTAATTACTGAGAATCACAATAAGATTATAAAACAAAAATGGCACGACAGCTTTGCTGTCGTGTTAATTAAGGAAAAATACTATGAACAAATTAGTTTTAGTGGTTATGGACGGAGTCGGCAAGTCTAAAACAGGACTTGGCGATGCTGTCACAATGGCAAATACTCCAACACTTGATAAGCTCCTAGCAGAGTGCCCACACACATACATTAAAGCTCATGGCACAGCAGTTGGTCTTCCAAGTGATGATGATATGGGTAACAGCGAAGTAGGTCATAATGCACTTGGTTGTGGCCAAGTTTATTCGCAGGGTGCAAAACTTGTTGAAGAAGCTATTGAATCAGGAGACATTTTTGCATCTTCTGCATGGCAAGAGCTTAAAGATAATTGTGTTAAAAACGGCAGCACGATGCACTTCATGGGCTTGCTTTCAGATGGCAATGTTCACAGCAATATCAGTCATCTAATCGCATTAATTAAGGGCGCAAAGGCAGATGGAGTAAAGAGAGTTAGAGTCCATGCACTTCTTGATGGACGTGATGTACCAGCAACATCAGCACTCACATATATTGATATGTTGGAGTCAGCTTGTGCAGAACTTAATGATGCAAGTTTTGACGCACGTATTGCATCTGGTGGCGGTCGTATGAAAATTACGATGGACAGATATTTCGCTAACTGGGATATGGTCAAAGCTGGCTTTGAAACACATGTTTATGGCAAGGGAAGACAATTTGCTTCTGCAACTGAAGCAATAGAAACTTATCGTGCAGAAAACCCAGGTGTTATCGACCAAGATTTGCCAGCATTTGTTATTGCGAAAGATGGCGAGCCAGTAGGTAGAATAGTAGATGGCGATAGCGTTATTCTTTTCAACTTCCGTGGCGATCGTGCTATTGAGATTTCAATGGCATTTGACAATGAAGATTTTGATAAATTTGATAGAGGCAATATGCCAAAAGTTAAATATGCTGGCATGCTTCAATATGACGGGGATTTAAAGCTCCCAACAAGATTTCTTGTTGAACCACCAAAAATCAAATATACATTGAGCGAATATCTTGTTAATAAAGGCATTAAATCTTATGCTGTTAGTGAAACACAAAAATATGGTCATGTTACATATTTCTGGAATGGAAATCGCTCTGAAAAATTCAGCGATGCGTTGGAAGTTTGGGAAGAAGTCCCAAGTGATAAAGTGTCATTTGATGAGCGTCCATGGATGAAATCTGCAGAAGTAACAGATAAGGTTATCGAAGCAGTTGAGAGCGAGAAGTACAGCTTCATTCGCTGCAACTATCCAAATGGCGATATGGTCGGCCATACAGGCAATTTGGATGCTACAATAATCGGTGTTGAATCTGTTGATCTTGGCCTCGCAAGACTTATTCCATTTGTTAAGAAACATGGTTATACTCTTATTGTTACAGCAGATCATGGCAATGCAGATGAAATGCTTGAAAAGAACAAGAAGGGTGTAGTTTCAGTTCGTACAGCACATAGTTTGAATCCTGTTCCATTTATTATTTTCAATGCGGATTGTGAAATAGCAGATGGAGAATTTGGATTATCAAACGTTGCTGCAACTGTTGTAAAACTTATGGGACTTGAACCAGATAGTCATTGGGATCGTCCAATCATTAAGTAAGTTTTGTTGAAAGAATAATTAAAAGCACGTCATTTCGACGTGCTTTTATAATTTATAGATAAATTATATTTTAATCTTCAGTGTCAGAATCGTCAATGATATCCGCTTCTGGCCATTCTTTTTTATTAATGCCTATTCCAGATTGCGCAGCTTCTGCTGAGAGTGGTTCGCCATCTGCAGAAGTGATAAGAGGTTGTAAAGGATCATTTATAATATGCTCATGTGCTTTCATCTCTTTATGATATGAGAGTTTAAGAAGCATTGGTGTTACCAAAGTAGAAATAATGATGAGTACAAGAACGAATGGCATAATGTTTGGATCAACAATTCCATTGTCTATACCTTTCTGGGTACAAACAAGAACAACCTCGGCTCTAACCATCATTCCAAGTCCAACGCGCAAACTGTCTTTGATTCCATACTTGCAAATAAGTGCACCAGTTCCGCAGCCAATTACTTTTCCTAAAAGTCCAACTGCTATAAACGCAAAACCGAAACCTACTATTGCAGGGCTGATTGTAGAGAAGTCTGCATTTATGCCGATGTTAGCAAAGAAAACAGGAGCAAATATCATATAACTTGACACTTCGACCTTGCGGTCGATATAGTCATGTTCACGTACAGTTGCCATAATAATACCGGCAATATATGCGCCTGTAATATCTGCAACGCCAAACCATTTTTCTGCTGCATATGCAAAGAAGAAGCAGATTGCAAAACCAAGGATTGGAAGACGTCTTGTGTGTGGATATTTCTTTTCGATGAAGTTCATCGCAAAGTGAAGCCCAATACCTACAACGATGGCTGCAGCAAAGAAGCCAATCATCTTACCAATTACAATTCCGATGTTCCCAACGCCATTGCCATTTTTAAGGCTGATGAGTAAGGAAAGAAGAATAACACCGATAATGTCATCAAGAATTGCAGCGGCAATAATAGATGTTCCAACTTTAGTATTTAGTTTGCCCAGCTCTTTTAGAGCTGCAACTGTTACAGAAACGGAAGTTGCCGCAAGAATTGTTCCATAGAAAAGGTTTTGAATTGCCTGATCGCTTGTCATGCCAGCAAAACCTGTGTTGCAAGCAGCTGCGACTACAAATCCAAGTCCTACAGGAACGAGAACACCAAGCAAAGTAATAATTACAGATGGAAAACCGCAAGTTTTAAATTGTTTTAAATCTGTTTCGATACCTGCAGAGAACATAATCAAAATTACACCAATTTTAGCAAGGAAAGATAATCCCTCAAGAGTGTTTGATGAGAAGATTGTTTGTCCTGGTATAAGTTTGATAAGACCAAGTAAAATGCCCGCAATTAGCATACCAACAACTTGTGGTAAACCAATTTTTTTGCCAAGCACAGAAAAGAGCTTTGTGCACACTAAAATTAGTGCCAAAGGCAATAGTATTTCAAAATATTCAACTACACTCGTTTCTCCGAGAACAACGTTTGTCATTTTTACCTCTTTGCAAAATCAAGTTATACGCTTTTTACATTGCTAAGTCAAGCAAAATTGAAAAATGCCATAATCAAAATGAATCATTAGGCACTCATACTTATATATTATAAATATGTATATTTAATAAAATAACGCGCACACACGCAATTTTGTTTGACATAAATATAGGCGAGTGGTAAAATACCAATGTATATGCTCTTGCAAGAAAGTTAAAATTAGTGCGAGAGCAAGGAGTAAATATGCTAACAGTTAAAGACTTAGTAAAGAAATATCCAAAGAGCGATAGGCTCGCAGTAAATCATATATCATTTGAAGTTCAACCAGGCGAAATATTTGGTTTTCTTGGACAAAACGGTGCAGGTAAATCAACAACCATTAAATGCTTAACAGGTATTTTACCTTATGACAGTGGCACAATTGAAATTTGTGGTCACGATATGAAATCTGAACCAATTAAGGCAAAGATGAATATGGGCTATGTTCCAGACAACCACTCTGTTTATGAAAAGCTTACAGGTAGAGAATATGTTAACTATGTTGCAGATCTTTACAAAGTCAGCGAACAAGATAGAACAGAGCGCATGAATAGACTCGCAGAACTTTTCCGTCTAGAATTTGCAATGGACAGACAAATCAAGGGGTATTCCCATGGTATGAAACAAAAGATTTGTGTCATTGCAGCATTAATTCACAATCCAAAACTTTGGGTACTTGACGAACCTATGATGGGTCTTGACCCACAATCCACAGCTGAAATTATTGCACTTATGCGTGAGCACTGTGCACAAGGCAACACAGTTTTCTTCTCAAGCCATAACCTTGATCTTGTAAAGAAGCTTTGTCAACGTGCTGCAATTGTTAATGATGGTCAACTCATTGATATTCTCGATCTTACTGTAGAAGAAAATAAAACCAGACTCGAAGAAATCTTCTTTAAAGCAACTGGCACTTACGATGAAAGACTTTTCATCGACTATGCGGCACAAGAAAGTGCGGATGCACGTCCAGACTATGTGCCTGAAAGTGAAGTGAAGGAAGAAGCAGAGGAGGAAACAAAATGAAAAGCGATTTCTCAATCCAAAGTGTGAGAACGCTTTTCAAACTCGATTTAAAATCGAGATTTGGTTCCACGCATAAGATTGGAATAAAGAATAGAGTTTCGCAATGGGCGAATTATATATTCTTTATTGTCGTTTATGCGGTCCTCATACTTGGCATCGTTTACCTCAGCAAAATGTTTATTGGCAAAGCTGGGTTAACTATAGAGTTTTTAACACTTGTTACGATGGCATCAATGCTTCTTGCTACCATCGTTTCCACAGGTACAGTTATTAAAAATCTCTATATGAACGGCGACAACGAATTGTTGCTGCGTTTTCCTGTTAGTGGCACCGAGATTTTTGTTTCAAAATCCATCTATTGTTTCTTGCATAATTTGGTAGTTTGCTTCGCAATGTTGCTTCCATTCTACATTACGTTTGGTATTGAAACAAAAGCTGTTGTAGGTGACTATTTTGCTTATATTGGCGTTATCATATTCTCATCATTATTGCCATATTTTGTGGCAAATGTCATTGCAGTTCCTGTAATGAAAGTGATGAACTATGTTAAGAATCAATTCTTGCTTGTTTTAATCCTTACAATTATTGCAGTGTGCGGAATATTTATTCTTTATATGTCTGCGCTGTCTAACATTGTGGATTATCTTATGGAATCAAACAAGAATATTTTCTCTGCAGAAGTTGTTGAAATGTACCGCAAGTTTGCAGCACATGCATATCCATTTAACTGGTACGCATATTTAATCAATGGTAAAAAATATGCAGGCTTAACAAGCGGTGGCATGGCACTTAACTTCTTGTATGTATTCTTGCTTAATGCAGCATTTGGAGTTGGCGCTTTCTTCGTTTCAACAAGAGCATACTATAAGACAATTCTTTATGGTATCGAAACAGAGAAGACCTCATTCAAGAAAAAAATCAAGAATCGTCCAAAGAATCAATTTCATGCTATGCTTCACAAAGAATTCTATTTGATTCTTAGAAGCTTTAACTATTCATTCCAATATTTAGCAATGGCATGTGCAGCACCATTCATGGTATTCTTCTGCAATCGCCTTGCTGCTAATATGGGTACTAAGAGCGTTGGTGCAGGTATTATGCCTGGACTAACACTCATGATTATTATAATCTTTGTTACGATTATTGTTTCGTTTGCTTCCACATCTATATCACGTGAAGGTAATTGTTTCTATTTTACAAAGATTATTCCTGTCAGCTATACAAAGCAAATACTGACAAAATTTTTCTTGTATTCCATTGTCGCAATAATATCCGTTGCTCTTTGCTGCGCTGTTCCGGGTGGTTATTACACATCTGCGAAGGGTGGCAACATGTTGACAGCAGTAGATGTTGTGGCAATATTTGGTATTTGTGAAATGGTCGTAATGTCTCTCACATGCCTTAGCATGTGGGCTGATATAAAAATGCCAACATTCAATGTCGCCGGTGATGGTGAACTTGTTAAAGCAAATAAGAATGTTGCGCTATCAATGATCGTAGGAATGGTTGTTGCAATAAGCTTTGGCTTATTCACAATGGTATTTAGCTTCTTACCACTCCGTATAGGCAAATGGACAATTGTTCATATCAACAACAAGGGAGACGTCTATGGCGTGCTCGCATTTGTTTCAGCACTATTGCTTGCAGGTAGTGCAGCGCTAATGTTCACAAAGTTGAACAAGCGTTACGATAGCATTATTTCGTAAGGGAGGACGCGGCATATGAAAAAAGTTATGATTGGCATCCTCATCCTTATTCCAATTGTTGTTTTGCTTATAGTTTTAGCAGTTGGTGCTATTGTTTCTATGGAAGTTTATATTTCTGTAGAAGAAGTTGCATTGGTTGATGCCGATGGAAACGCAGTAAAAAATATAACTGTAAACACGGCAGATCTTGATGATGGCAAATTTAATATTTCTGATTATTTGTTTATTAAAGTTTTGCCAGCAAAAGCGACAAACCGTACTGTAACTTGGACAATTGAAGAACTTCGTTGTCTTGACAACGAATATGAACAAGCATATGAGTATTATATTGAGCACAAAGCTGAACCAAATGTTTCAGAAGTAAAACCAGCAGCAATTCTTTTGGATGAAAATGGTTATGAAGCTTCATCTAATACTACAGGACAAGTTCTTATTAATTCATATTGCTCTTTCAAATTGAAAGCATCTGCAGGTGTTTCATTTGCATATGTTCAAGTTGAAGTTGTTGGCTTTGATGTTGAAAAGGTCGTAATTGCTAATGTTACAAACGATAGTAATGAATTAAAACTTGGTGACTTGATCCGACTAGTTGCAAACTATACACCTATTGATAGTAAAGTCAATTACTTCGAATGGATAAGTGATGACGAATCCATTGTTGAAATTGATGAAAATGGTATTGTTAGGGCAGTAGGAGTAGGCACAGCTCACATAACTCATAAAGCGAGTGTTTATTCATCTGAAGAGAGTGGCCAAATAGCCTATATTACATCAGCACCTTTCGAAATTGTTGTTGAAGAAGGCGCAAGTACTCTTTATGGCGATGAACTTACTACATCAAAGTCAATTATGACTTTGTCTGAACTTGGTTTGTCTAGCGATTATGAAGTAGTAAGTGGCGGATCACTTGATGGTGAAACACTTACAATTACTGATGACAGAGTAGTGCTTCAAAACGGAGATGCCCAATTTGTTATCAATCGTTGTGACAGCGAAGCAATAAAGATTATAGGTAAAGATTTGCTCGATAATCGCGAAGAATCAAACAACTTTATACTTGAAAAGGGTAAGACACTCAAACTTAATGTTGAATGGCGCGATGAAACAAAAGATTCTGTTTTAGAAGGTGTTGTTTGGACTTCGTCCAACAATAGTATTGCTACAGTATCAAATGGTGTTATTACAGCTTTAGACAATGGTATCGTAACTATAACTGCTACACATGGTGTAGAATCTGAAAGCATTGAACTTAATGTGCGTGAAAAGGTTACTGTTTTGCGTTTAGAAACATCAAAACTCTTCTACGAAGTAGGTATTGCTAAAGAAACAGTCTTTGCTTCAGACAAGTATGTGAATATTGCTGTAAACAATGTTAAAGAAGCTAATAGCACTCTTATTCGTATTCAAGGTGAACCAGAAGAGGCAAATAGACTTGCTGACTTCTATGAATCATATAAATTTGAAGTAGTATCAGGCGAGGAATACGCAAGATTTGACAATACTGTGGCAAATAAGATTGTGTTTATTAGTTCTGCATTAGAGGGCAAGGGAAGACAACAAGTCGTTGTTCGTGTATCTGCAAAATATCCAAAGTATGAAACAATGGCGCACTATACAACTGAAGAAGTTGCGCTCAATGTGGTTTATGGTATAGAAGCAGCAAATGCTTTAGAACTTAAACAAGCATCATTGGATCAAAAAGCTTATGCATATGCTAATGAAGTTCCAACAAAAGATTATGCTGGATTTGATGTGTATGTATCAAGTTCAAAAACATTAGCAATTGTTCTTTCTGGAGATGCTGTCTTTGATCAAGATTATATTAATAACTATTATCAAGAAGTTGAAGTGAATGGAAAACTTGTTAAAAAATTCGGTTATGATAGCGAGATTGATCTTTTTGGTAGTCTCTATGGCAATAACCATAGGTTGTATAGTTGGAAAGAGTATTTAGCTGAGCAGTATAGTGAACTTCTACATGTTGCATGGAGTGATGTTGTTGTATCAAATGTACGCATTAGGCCAAATACTTTAGGGGAAGACGATACAACGTTTAACAATGATGATACACAAGGTCTTTGGGGAGATAGCATCGATTTCGAATGTATTGAAGATGAACATAACATCGCTCCTTGGGGTAGAAATCATTTAACAAATGTAACCATTGAATATTGTGTGTTGGAAAATGGCTTGAAGGTAAGCAGTATTTATAATACTGATGTTAAGTTTGATGGCTGTATAATTAGAAATATTGCGAATTGCGCATTCTATATTCCATGTAGAGTTGATGACGTCGAAGTTGATGGAACAATGTATTTGTATCCACACTATTCACATATTCATTTAAACAATATTGTTGCATCAAATATGTTGGCTACGCTTGCAAGTCTTTCTTATGACCATTATTCAAAAGATGGCGATGACAATTATCGTTTTGGTCAAACAGCTGAAACAATTGATCAATACATGTACGATAATTTTGTGTCTAAAGGTTACAATATGGAACTTAAACAAACAGGTTTCTTAGACCTTTATAACTGGCAACCATCTTCTTCAACAAATATGATTAAGACTGGTAATGAAGCACTTGATAGCTTGGTCCAAAAAGCTGTTGGCGCTTTAGTAGATAATCACCCAGATCTTGAACCATACAAGTATATTTGGAAGCGCAATGGCATAGAAGAACCATGGTTCCATATGGGTTTTGTTTGTGTTGGTATGTCGAACTTCCCAAGCAACGAGAAAACGTATTTTAACCCATCATTTGAAGATCCACGTATTCATAGTTTCTATGCTGCTGAGCTCGATGATAATATTAAAGATGATGACAACAATTGGCTATACTCATTCTTTAAGGGACTTGAATTCCGTATATTCATGTACGATAAGAATTCACCTATTACGCCAGAGAGCAAAGTCCCAGATGGAGACGCTTTGATTAATCATCTTCATGGGTTAGTGTAATGATAGACGCTAATATGTAGTAAAAACTGCTGGTTCTCCAGCAGTTTTATTTTACAAAAGTCTAGTAATATCGAAAAAACTATGCTAAAATATAATAAATAATTAAAGGCGCTGTGGGGGACGGTGCGAGAGGGATAATGGAAAAGATAGGTTTAGTTCTTGAAGGTGGTGGCGTTAAAGGTGCATATCAAGTAGGCGCTCTTCGTGCAATAGAAGAATGCGGCATTCATTTTGATGGAGTTGTTGGTACTTCTATAGGTGCTGTTAATGGGGCACTTTATTTAGAGGGTGGCTACAACAAATTATATGAAATGTGGGAAACGATAGACACCGACACTATTTTTGCTATAGATAAAAAATATTGGCAAAATATTAGAAAAAAATCAATAGACCTAGACACACTTATCTATGTGGGAAAATGTGTTTTATCCGTAAGGGATATTTTGAAGAAGACCCACGAACAGTGTTCTGAATTTTTGAGCAAACATGTTAATGAAGAAGACTTGCGCAAGAGCCCAATTGATTACGGCTGCGTTGCATATGATTTAAGCGACAGAAAACCTGTAGAAGTTATGAAAGAGGATGTGGAAGAAGGTAAGCTAGTTGATTATATTATTGCATCCGCATCTTATCCAGCACTTCCACCTCAGGTAATAGGGGATAAAAAGTATATAGACGGTGGCGTATGGGATAATATGCCTGTAAATTTAATTGCACGCCATGGTTATAAAAAGATCCTAGTTATTAGAACGAATGTT
Organism: Christensenella sp. UBA1262; assembly: GCA_002308215.1. GTDB lineage: Bacteria > Bacillota > Clostridia > Christensenellales > CAG-917 > CAG-475. Next base: position 9,724 of record DBVO01000022.1, on the reverse strand, counting down.
AAAGAAAAACAACCACAGCGCAAATTTGAGTTTGGCGATGATGTTGATGTGCGTTATATAATCCCGCGAGAGGATCTAGGAAAAGCAATGGCATTCTCTCATGAAAGAGTAGTCGCATTTATGGCAAAAGGTTATGGAGACGCTTACGTGGCTTTAAAGAATGGCCTTGAAGACTTTTTAAAAGGCAATAACTAATGTTATTGTGTTAATCTTATGGTGAGGTATTATGGCAAACAAGATATTACTTTTGGACTCTAATAGTTTGATGCATAGAGCTTATCATGCTCTGCCAAATTTAAAGACTTCTAAGGGTCAATACACCGGAGCAATATATGGTTTTTTAAGCATACTCTTACGTTTAATAAAAGAGCAAAAGCCGACCCATATTGCTGCTGCATTTGATTTGCATGGTCCAACATTCCGTCATGCCATGTATGATGGATATAAGGCAACTAGAAAGCCTATGGACGAAGAATTGCGTCAGCAAGTTGAACCTCTTAAAAACCTCATAACTGCCATGGGGATTAAGATTGTAGCTCTTCAAGGATATGAAGGAGATGACATCTTAGGAACTCTTTCAAAACGTTTTAATGACGATTGTATTATTGTTACTGGCGACAGGGATAGTTTCCAATTGGTTGGGGATACTACTAAGATTTTCTGGACTAAAAAAGGCGTAAGTGAAATAGAAGTATATGATGAGAAGCGTTTGCTAGAAGATGGTTTTACGGTAAGCCAGTTCATTGATTATAAGGCACTTATGGGTGATTCCAGTGATAATATTCCAGGAATTGCAGGCGTAGGTGAAAAAACAGCAAAACAACTTCTTCAAGATTATGGATCTTTAGATAGTGTGCTCGAGCATGCGGGAGAAATAAAAGGGAAGCTTGGCGAGAAAATTGCAGAAGGCAAAGATATGGCTATCCTTAGTCGTAAACTAGCAATTATAAACCGCGATGTCCCAATTGATTGTACTTTGGATGATATCAAATTCACACCAGTTTATTCACAAGAAGTAAAAACCATCCTCGGTGAGTTAGAGATTTCATCTCTCGCTAACCGCATGACGTTTGAAGAAGGTGTTGCGGTTGCGCCAGTTGAAGTTAATAAAGTTCTTAAAAAGCTTTCAAGCGCAGATGAAATCAAGAGCGCTATAAAAGGGGATAGAGTAGCTGTCTTTATTGATAATGATATTCATTTTGCAGTTGACAAGAATACAGAATACGTTGTGACGTGCACCGAAGATTTGTTTAGCGAAGGTGTAAATTTTGATGAGGCAATTTCAGTATTAAAAGATGCTTCAAAGGACAAAGAACTTGTTTGCTATGACTTCAAGTTCATATCTAAGTTCTATGGCTTTGAAAACAAAGAATTCTTTGACGTTATGATTGCGGCCCATCTTGCCCGTGAAAGTGCAACAATTAAAAACATTGAACAAGTGTTTGGAGCAGATGGATTTGAAGTCGGTGCAGTTGAAATGTTGATCGAAAGAGAAGAGCTCATTGAACAGATGAAAAAGAAGGACGTATATAAGCTCTTTAAAGACGTAGAGCAGCCACTTTGCGTTGTTCTTCGAAATATGGAGCAAAGAGGCGTTAGCGTGTCTGTAGACGTCTTAAATGAGCTCGAAAAGACTTACCAGGAAAAGATAGATGATCTTACATCCAAAATTTATGAACTAGCAGGCGAGCCATTTAATATTGCATCGCCAAAACAATTGGGAGATGTATTATTTGAACGTTTAGGATTAAAACATGGCAAGAAAACAAAAACTGGTTATTCTGTGAGCGAAGATGTCCTATCTAATCTAGAAAAAGAACATCCAATTATCCCATTAATACTTGAATATCGTCATTACGCAAAGTTGCAATCAACTTACGTTGTTGGAATTAAACCACTTGTAACACGTGGGAAGATTCATACTGAATATAATCAATGCATAACAATGACTGGTAGATTATCATCTACCAATCCAAATCTTCAAAACATTCCTGCGCGTAGCGAAGATTCAAAAGCAATTAAAGCAGCATTTATAGCGAGTGAAGGATGTACTCTTGTTTCTGCAGACTATTCACAAATTGAACTTAGATTGTTAGCTCATTTCAGTGAAGACGAACAACTTATAAATGCATTTATAAATGAGGAAGATATCCATTCACTTACAGCATCTCAAATTTTAGGCAAGAGAATAGAAGATATAACACCGAGTGAGCGTCGTGATGCTAAGGCAGTAAACTTTGGTATTATTTATGGCATAAGCGGTTTTGGGCTTGGTGCAAACTTGTCTATTCCACGTTGGCAAGCACAAGAGTTTATAGATAATTATTTCTTAACTCATCCAAAAGTAAGGGATTACATGGATAAATGCGTTTCAGACGCAAAAGAACTAGGTTATGCTAAAACATTACTTGGCAGACGTAGAAATCTTTCTGATCTAAATGCATCTAATTATTTGGTGCGTTCTGGGGCAGAGCGTATGGCTATGAATACGCCACTTCAAGGGTCAGCAGCTGATATTATAAAGCTTGCAATGTTAGGGGTTGAAAAGCGTCTTGAAAACATGAAATCAAAGATGATATTACAAATCCATGACGAGCTCATTATAGATGCAGATAATTCAGAACTCGAAGAAGTTAAAAAGATCCTTGTTAATGAAATGGAGAATGCGGTTCATCTTTCCGTACCACTTACTGTTGACGAAGAAGTCGGCAAATCTTGGGATTTATTGTAATAAAATAGTAGGTTAGAATCATGAAAATTGCAGTAGTTGGAGGAATCGGATCTGGTAAAAGTGAAGTAATGAATGCATTGCGAGAAATTGGCATTGCAACTTTAAGCGCGGATGAAATTAATTCTGAGCTTATTTCCACGCCTTCTTACGTTTTAACCATTAAAAACCTTTTCCCATCTGCTGTTGAGAATAATGAAATCAATCGTAAAGAGCTAGCAAATATTGTTTTTCATGATAGTGCATCAAGAGAAAAACTCAACAGTGTGGCGCATCCATTAATTTTGAAAAAAATTAAAGATGATAATAGGAGCCCCTTGGTTGTTGAGGTGCCTTTGATTTTTGCAAGTGGAGCAAAAGATTTGTTTGATATTATAGTCGCTATAGAAACTCCGCTTGAAAACCGTATTGAAAGATTAATTAACAATAGAAACATGACAAAAGAAGAGGCAACAGCTAGAATCAATTCTCAAGTTGATGATAAAGAATATATAAAAATTGCCGACCACATCATTCAAAATGATGGATCACTTGATGATTTAAAAAAGTGTGCCCAAGTACTTTTCGGCGTATTATGCCACTAATTTTGGCACAAAAATATAAATTTGTGGGTTGAAAAGCCTTTTTATTGGTGATAAACTAATTTTTAGAGATTATATGCGCATAAGCGCTACATGATAAGGAGAAAAAATATGATAAACGGCAAAAACATTGTTCTTACTGGTGCAAACAGTGGTATCGGTCTTGAAACATTAAAATTGCTTGTTAAAGGCGATAACAAGATTTTGGCAGTAGACTTGCGTACAGACAAGCTCGCAGAATTTGATCCTGCAAAGGTTATTCCTATGCAATGCGACGTTTCTACACCTGAAAATGTAGATCGCATTTTTGAGACAGCTATTGAAAAGCTCGGTTCAATTGATATCTTCTATGCTAACGCAGGTTTCCCATACTATGAAATGATGGACTATGTTAACTGGGATAGAATTGAAAATATTTTCAAAGTTAACGTCTATTCCCCAATTTATTCAATGCAAAAGTATATTCAATACTTGGATGGCAAGCCAGGACATATGGCATTTACAGTTTCTGCTATCGGCAAAATGGCTATTCCAGGTTATACACTTTATAGTGCATCAAAATTTGCATTGCAAGGATTCCAACAAGGATTCCGTCTTGAAATGCCAAAGAACGTTAAGCTCACATGCCTCTATCCTGTTGCAACAGATACTGGATTCTTCAAGAAGGCAGTTGAAGGCCAAGAGGGTATGGTAATTAGAGAAAAACCATTCCCAGTTCAAAAGCCTACACTCGTTGCTAAGAAGATGGTAAAAGGACTTGAAAAACAAAGAAAGAGTGTCAACCCATGTAAACTCTTTGGTTTGGCAACATTCTTGTTTGCAATTTGCCCATCACTTCGTACATTCTATTGGCATTTAGAATATAAGAAACTTGAGCGTTACGAAGCACAAAAGAAAGCACTTAAAGCATAAGCTTTAATTAGGGGGATAAAATGGGGAAACTTCAAAAACTTATCGATAAAAAGGCACAAAGCGCCGATTTTATGGAGCAAGAAATAAAACATATCTGTAATGATATGCCAAAACGTGATCCAGGTAGTCTCGGCGAAAAGATGGCCTGCGAATATATGGCCGACTACATGAAGAACAAATGTGGTTGCGAGCGTGTCGATATTGAAGAATTTGAAGAGCATCCAAATGCGTTTTTTGGATGGTTGTACTTTACAATCAGTTTTGTACTTGCGAGTATTGTGCTATTTTTCTTTGTACCAGTTGTCGGTTTAATACTGAATTTTTTGGGAATGTTGCTACTCCTCATTCAATTTGGTTTTTACAAAAAGGTTGTAGACAAATGCTTCCCAAAGAAAATTGGTCATAGCGTGACTGCAATTAAAAAGTGCACAGGTGAAGTCAAGGGCAGAGTATTTTACAATGGTCACCCTGACGCAGTTTGGAACTGGCCAGTTAACGATAAATTTGGCGGGAAAGTACATACTGCACACCTTGTTTCAAGTATACTTGGAGCACTCGTTTGGCAAGGTTTAAGTATTGCGGCTGTTGTTCGACTTGGCAGTCTCGTCTATGTGCATAACTTCACGTTTGATGCTATGGTGCAAACATATTCACCAGCTCTTATCTATTTCGGATTTGCGGCACTAGTATTTGTTCCTCTTCTTGTTGGATTATATTTCATGTGGGATGAACATACTATCGTTGATGGTGCTAATGACAACCTTACAGGTTGTTATATGGGTATCGCAATTCTGAAAGCCTTGAAAGAAGAAGGAATTGACCTTGAACATACAGAAGTAGGTGTTATTATTTCTGGTAGTGAAGAGGCTGGTCTTCGCGGCGCTATGGCTTGGGCAAAAGCTCATAAAGATGAGTTTAAGGATGTGCCAACGTGGATTTATTCTTATGATACAATTCATGAGAGCCGTTTCTTGGGTGTAAGTTATAGAGACCTGAATGGTACAGTTAAGAGCGATAAGGAAGTTTCCGATAGCTTTATGCAAGCAGCAAAAGAACTTGGAATTCCATGTAATAAGAGCTGGGTGCCACCATTTGGAGGCGCAACAGATAATGCTGCATTTAATCAAGCTGGTTTCAAGTCAACTGGTATTACAGCACTTGACTTCAACTTGCAACCTTATTATCACACAATGAAAGATACCGCCGACAACCTAGATAAAGGATGCCTTGCAGATTGCTATGCAATATCGGTTCGTTGTCTTGAAAACTTTGATGCTCAAGTATCAGAAAAGAAATAATTGTCTAAAATCATATTGAAACAAAAGATACAATGAAAAACTGCCCATCAGAGCAGTTTTTCCATCTCAAAAAAGGTGTAATTATGTCTATAGATGAGAAGTGCTGTTGTGTAAAAGAACCTACTGGTTATATCCCAATCGGGCGAATAATTGACAAGCTTGATAATCTTTTTGCGCACAACGAAATGGAAGAAGTTGGCGAAGTCCTTAGATATTGGGAAAAAGAAGCTAGGTTACTTTATGACCAAAAAGGTTTGCTCGAAATATTAAGCGAAGAAATAGGGTATTATAGAAAAGTAGGTGACAAAACACGTGGGCTTCATGCTGTAGATGAAGCACTTACTATACTTAGTTGCGCATATAATGAAAGCAGCGTTAATACTGCTACAATTTATCTTAATGCAGCAACTACAATGAAAGCGTTTGGCAAAGCAGAAGAAGCTATGCCATATTATGCAAAAGCAAAAGAAATGTATGAGCGTCTTCTTCCACAAGATGATTTTCGTTTGGCAGGGCTATATAATAACTATGCCACGGCTCTTAAAGATCTAGAGCATTATGATGAGGCTAGAGAGAACTATTTAAAAGCTATAAAGCTTTTAGAAGCCAAAGAAGACGTGTTTGGTGAGATTGCCGTGTCATATGTTAACCTTGCGCATCTTGAGTATGATGATGCGTTTAAGAACGGCAAGGATGCCGATGAAAAAGTAGATGAGTGTCTCAATAAAGCATATGAGTGCTTAAATAATCCTAGAATCAAGAGAGATGGGAATTATGCTTATATATGTGAAAAATGTGCGCCAGCCTATGAGTTCTTTGGATACTTTTTACAAAAGGCTGAATTGGAAAAACGCGCAAACGACATTTATAATGCAAAGTGAATAAAATGAAAGGACTTGAAGAAGCAAAAAAGTTTTATGAAACTGCTGGCAAAGAAATGATTGCCCGTGAGTTTAAAGAGTATGAAGGCCGAATAGCTGTCGGTCTTGTTGGGCATGGTTCAGAATGCTTTGGCTTTGATGATGAACTCAGTCGCGATCATGATTTTGAGACAGGATTCTCTTTGTGGTTAACACGAGAAGATGAAGAGAAAATTGGGTTCAAACTTACGCGTGCCTACGATAAACTCAAAGCAGAGTACAATGGGACAGAGTTGTCTCATACTTCCGTAATCGGTGCCAATTCACAAGGAGTTTTAAGAATCGAGGATTTCTATCGTAGATATACGGGTAGAGAAGGTGCTCCTTCAGATTGGCGAGATTGGCTTTATACAGAAAGTTCATATTTTGCTGAAGCAACAAATGGAGAAGTATTCCGTGATGATCTTGGTGTATTTAGCAAAATAAGGGATGACATTTTAACAGGTATGCCAGAAGATGTACGCTTGAAAAAGATTGCTGCTCGTTGTGTTAGAATGGCGCAGACAGGCCAGTATAACTATGGCCGTGCACTTGCACATGGAGAAGAAGGGGCGGCAGCACTTGCTCTCGATGATTTTGTAAGAAATGCTGTTGAAACTATTTTTCTTTTGAATAAGAGACATTGTCCATATTATAAATGGATGTTCCGCGCAATGAGAACACTAGAAAAACTTTCAGATCTTTGTGCTCCACTTGAGTTTTTACTTACAGCGGAAAATGATGAACAAGGCAAGAAAGTTAAATCAGAGATTATTGAAGATGTTGCACTTGCTATATCAAATGAGCTAAGAGAGCAAAACCTATCTGACGCAAAAGATAATTATCTAGAACCACATGGATTCAGCGTACAAAAGAGAATCAAAACAGCAGAAATAAGAAATCTTCATATTTTAGTTGGATAAAACAAAATACGCCGTTGTGGCGGATTTTTTATATTGTATATAAAACTATTATTCAAACAAACTTACAAGAGTATTTTCAACTATTTTTCTAAACTCTTCATAATCTATATAATTGTGATGGTCATAAACGCTTTCATGAGCAAATGATTGAGTTATGTCCATTGCAAGATGCACGCGTTCAACAAGATTTGGTGCATGTATGCCTAATTCTTCAAAACGCTTTGCAATACGTAAAGTTATTTCATCTTCAAGCACCATAAAGCGAGAATTAACTTCTTCATCTGTATGGCACATGGAATGAAGCGCCTCATGTATTTTAGCGTTGTGTTCGTGTGTGCAGACAGCAAGTTCAATAGACTGAGATGCTAATGAGTGCAAGTCAAGAGAAGGGATGTTATCTATTGTGTTTAGAAGTGGAGAAAATACTTTGTCTACATAAAGAGAAAGTACATCGAGCAGGATATCTCGTTTGTCTTTAAAATATCCATAAACTATACCTGTTGAAACACCAGCACGTTTTGCTATTTCGGCGGTATTAGTGTTATAATAGCCGACCTCGCTGAATAATTCGAATCCAGCTTGTATGATGCGGTTTTTCTTTTCTATTGCGCGTCCTTGCTTTGGGACTCTTACTTCGTTTGCCATAGTTTGCTCCTAAGTTTGTTAATAGTATTATACACTTCAATTTGTTGTATTGCAAGCATAATGTGAAACCGATTTCATATTTCTAATAGAAAAATTTATTAACATTAATTAAAAAATGTGATATAATAAATATATCTCGAATGAGAAAGGAGACAAACATGAAATTTCTTATCAAATTTTTAATATCAATAGTAGTAATTCTAGTAATACTAGCAATTGCGTTTGTAGTTCTTATTCATCTTACTCCACGTCAATATCACCTTGAAAATGTTAAACTTGGAGAAAAGACGATTGAAGAACTTGGACTTGCAGACACGAAGATTATTGATATATATAAGGGGATAAAAGGCATCGGCAAGGCAAAAGAGAGCGATGTTGTTCATAACCCTGTCGATAAACAAGAAGAAAAGGTAAAGGCAGATGACAATTTTGAGGGCAGTACTCTTGATAACACAGACGATTATTCTTCTGTTGTAAAAGAACCTGTTTTATATGATGTACAACGTCTTGTATCATATGATGATACAACAATAGCATATATTCTTGACAATATCATTCAACATGCAGATGCCGATTCCACAAGTGAAGTTAAAGCATTGAAAGATGCAAAGCTTTCAGTAAAAGAAGTTACAGTTGGCAAGTTAGAAGCTAACGGCACATTGCGTGTAGTATCCTACATGGATCTTAGTAGTTTCACAGATCAAATCAAGGATGCACTTGGGGCAGCTGCTAATATTTTGCCAATTCCAAAACAAGCATATCTTGTAAGTGATTTTAACTTTACTATTAACGCAACAGGAAAACTTGCTACAACTCCAACAGGTATTTGTGTTAATGGAAACAATGATGATCCAGTTTCAAAAGCAATTCTTGAAGTCTTTGCCAATATGACTGGCCAAGATGTTGATGAATTGAATGGTAAACTTGGAGAAGCTATTTCCCAAGTAGTTGGCAACCTTGGTATGGTAGGTACAGCTGAAACAGTAGGCAGTACAAACGTTGTAAATCCACTCACAATTAACATTGGTTTAGGTGGTGTTGCAGAACATAAACTCACACTTATCACATATGGGCTATAATACTTAATGAAAATGTATGTAAAAGCACGGATTATATCCGTGCTTTTTTATTGTTGATAGCTATTATTGTAATAAATCAAACTTCTTAATGTTTATATGTTGTCGTTACATTATTTTAAATAATCAATCATAAATAATGGTAAATATAATGTATCATCTACATATTTTAAATCGCCATCATATAATACTATTCCATTATTGACTCTATTCTTGAATGCATCTTTAAATTTATTAAGCGATTTTGTTGTAATTTTATCACCTGATTTTACTTCTAATGGTGTAATTCTCTTGTTCTGAATTGTTAAAAAATCGATTTCAATAATTGTTTTGTGACTTATTTCATCTCTTTTTTCGTAATAAAACAATTTTTTCCCATTATTCTTTAGTGCTTGAGCTATATAGTTTTCTGCAAACATACCTTCGTTGAGATGCAATTTATCTAAAATCAAAGACTTATAGAATAATTCATCTTGATTAGTATCCATAAAGGATAATGTGTATAATAAGCCTGTATCTAACAAATAAGCTTTAAAATCAAAACCATTCATTGTTAATGTAGGTAAAACAGATGGATCTGTTGAATTGTAGCATGGATTTACAATATATGCATTAATAAGCCAATTAAAAGCACCATTATATTCTCTTTCTCTAGCTTGGCT
>DBVO01000041.1:20808-21023 GCA_002308215.1 Christensenella sp. UBA1262 | reverse complement strand
ATATAGCACGAAATGTGTTCTGGAGAAAATATGGAACTCGGAATCAAAATCAAACGTTTGAGATTACAAAAAAACCTTACTCAAGAAGAGCTCGCAGATAGATGTGAACTTACAAAAGGCTATATTTCTCAACTCGAGAATGAGTTGACATCCCCTTCTATTGCTACACTTGAAGATATACTTAATGCACTCGGCACAACTTTTGCCGAGTTTTT
>DBVO01000041.1:8578-20787 GCA_002308215.1 Christensenella sp. UBA1262 | reverse complement strand
CGTGATGAAAAAGAAGAAAAAGTTGTCTTCACTGAAGCAGAGTTTATTGAAAAGATAGCACCAACGCATAAAATTGAGTGGTTAGTGCCAAACTCTCAAAAGAATGAGATGGAGCCAATTCTTGTAACAATTGAGCCTCACTCATCTCTTGAAGAAGATGTCCCTCATGAAGGAGAAGAATTTGGTTATGTCTTAAAAGGCAGTATTACATTGCATCTTGGCAAATCCGCATACAATGTAAAAAAAGGCGAAGTATTCTATTACTCCTCAGAACGCCCTCATCATCTTGAAAATCGCACTGGCGAAAAAGCTGTTGTTCTTTGGATTGCAGCTCCACCAACATTTTGATAAAAAAATATTGAATAAATAAAAGGAAACAAACATGAAAAACATCACACCTGTTGACAACATCATCGAACTTAGAAACGTTTATAAAACGTATGATGGCAAAGATGCTGTAAAGAATGCAAGTCTTACCATCAAGCGTGGCGAATTCGTCACACTTCTCGGCCCTAGCGGTTGCGGAAAAACAACTACTCTCCGTATGATTGCTGGTTTTGAACTTCCAACAAGTGGCAAAATCATTTTTAACGGAAAAGATATTACTAATGTTCCGCCACACCTTCGCCCTGTTAATACAGTTTTCCAAAAGTATGCATTGTTCCCACATCTTAACGTGTTCAACAATATTGCATTTGGTTTGAAACTTAAAGTTGTTCCTAATGGAACAAAAGTTAATAAGAAAGGTGAAACTGTTCAACTTTTCCGCAAATATACAAAAGCTGAAATTAAAGAAAAAGTTAATCGTTTCTTAAAGCTCGTGGATCTTGAAGACTATGGACACAGAAACGTGTCTTCACTTTCTGGTGGTCAACAACAACGTGTTGCTATTGCGCGCGCACTTGTCAATGAGCCAGAAGTTCTTCTCCTTGATGAACCACTTGGTGCTCTTGACCTCAAGATGAGAAAAGACATGCAACTTGAACTTATGGATATGCATAAACGCCTTGGTATTACATTTATTTATGTTACTCACGACCAAGAAGAAGCATTAACCATGAGCGACAAAATTGTTGTTATGAGATATGGTGAGATTCAACAAATCGCTTCCCCTGAAAAAGTTTATGACGAACCAGCAAACGCATTCGTCGCAGACTTTATTGGTGAAAGCACAATCCTTTCTGGTGTAATGCTTGAGGACTATAAAGTTGAATTCTGTGATCATGTTTTTGAATGCGTTGACAAAGGATTCAAACCAAATGAGCCAATCGACGTCATCATTCGTCCAGAAGATCTCAAAATTAAAGATAAAAATTCAAAAGATGCACTTATTACTGCAGAAGTTATTTCTTCTGTCTTCAAGGGTGACCACTATCAAGTAACATTGATGGCAAACGAAAATGAACTTATGGCTCACGACACAGAAGGTTATGAGGTTGGCGAAACAGTTGGTTTATATATTAAACCATTTGATCTCCACATCATGCACAAGACTCGCCTTATGAATGAACTTGATACAGTTATTACAGGTGAAAATCTCGTAGAGATTTGTGGTGCTGATTTCGAATGCAAAACCGACCTCCCAGAAGGTACACCTGTTAGAGTTGTTATTGACTTTGATGATGTCGAAATTACTGATGATGAAGATGATGGTATCATATCTGCTACAGTAGTATCTTCCATCTATAAAGGAAGTTATTATCAAGCAATCTTATCAACAGATGATCACTATAACTTCTTCGCTGATACAGACTATGATTGGTTCAAAGGCGACCGCGTTGGTATTAAGATTGCCCCAGATAAGATCATTATTGAAAAACGTGATGAAACTGAACATCAAGAAGAAAAAGTCGTTATAGATGAAACTTTAACAGCTGAAGAACAAGCTTACATCGAAGAGATTCGCGAACAAGAACCAGAAGAATTCGATGTGGTAGAAGAGATTCTTGAAGAAGCAAAAGAAGCTCCACTTCTTGCTGATGAAGAAGAAAAGGCTGATGACCAAGAACAATCGGAAAAGGAGGGCGAATAAGTTGGCAAAAATAAAGTTTAAAAAACTTAGGCTGACAAAAAAGGTGTTTAGTATCCCTTACATCCTCTTTTTGTTGCTCTTTGTTGTCATCCCTCTTGTATTGATTCTTGTCAATGCATTCCTCGACAGTGACAACAATTTAACACTTGAGAACTTTAAGGTGTTCTTCACTTCTCGTGCGAACCTTATTGTTCTGGGCAATTCTTTGCTAGTGGGCATCATAACAACTGCGTTCTGTTTGCTCATAGGCTACCCTGTTGCATATATTTGCTCAAAGATGTCCAGTGGTAAAATCATTGTTCTCCTTTATATATTGCCTATGTTCGTAAACTTCTTGATACGTACATTAGCAACAAAAGCAATCTTTATCGCAATGGGTGTTGAGCTCGGCATGGGAACAGTTTTATTTGGCATGGTATATAACTACTTACCATTTATGATTCTTCCTCTTCACACAACTCTTTCCTCAATTGATAAGAGTTATTCAGAGGCTGCACAAGACTTAGGTGCAAACAAAGCTACTGTGTTCTTAAAAACAACACTTCCACTTTCTACAAGCGGTATCATAAGCGGAATCACAATGGTATTCATACCAACCATTTCAACATATGCAATTTCACAACTCCTCTCAAACGGCAAGATCTTCCTTTTCGGTGATTCTATCCAATTAAGTTTTGAACAAGGTCTCTATGGAGTTGGCTCAATAATGTCACTCGTTATGTTGGCATTCGTTCTCATTTCAAATCTTATTATGAACGCATTTAATTCAAATTCAAATGCGGTAAGGAGGTCGTTATGGTGAAGAAAATTAAGAGTTTCTTTGAGAAGTTCTATCTTCTTGTCATACTTGTAATATTGTATGCACCAATCGTACTTCTCATAATATATTCTTTCTCAAACAGCTCAAACTTCAATTTTGATCAAGGATTTACGTTTGAAGCATATAAAGCAATATTTACGTCAGACAAATCGCCTGAACTTTGGAAAGCAATTGGGAATACATTCCTAATCGCAACAGTATCCTCTGTTGTCGCAACAATTATGGGTGCTTTTGCATCAATCGGTATTTTCAACCTCGGTAGACGCACAAGACGAATCGTTGAGAATGTTAACCAATTCCCTATCATCAATAGTGAAATTGTTATGGCAGTTTCTCTCATGATATTCTTTGTAACATTCGCTTTCCCTGAAGGTTACTTGCGTCTTATCATTGCACACATTGCTTTCTGCACACCTTACGTTGTATTAAGTGTTCTTCCTAAACTTGAATCAATGGATCCAAACATCTATGAGGCAGCACTTGACCTTGGCGCAAACCCACTTAAAGCCATGACAAAAGTTATGGTTCCAATCATCGCTCCAGGTATCTTTAGTGGATTCATTATGGCATTCTTGATGTCCATGGATGACTTCATTATTACTCAAATCAACAAAGGTGCAGCAACTGGTATCAACACCCTTTCAACATATATCTATTCAGATGCTCGTGTTCAAGGACTTGAACCATTCTGGTATGCAATCTTTAGCATTATCTTCATAATCATTTTGGCAACAGTACTTGGCACAAATGTTTATAAGGTAAGCAAAGGTAAGAAAAAGGCAAAGGAGGCAAAATAATGAAAAAAATAATTAAACTCTCATTCGTTATTTTAGTTATTATTTGTCTACTCCTCCCTCTCTTTGTTGCTTGCAACAAAAAAGATGATGAAGATGGCGGAACAGATCGTCTCGTAATATATAACTGGGAAGATTATATTGATTCTGACCTTTTAGATGAATTTGCTGAATACTATGAAGAAGTAACTGGCAATAGCCTTGAGATTACTTATACAACTTTTGACACCAATGAAACAATGATGACGAAAGTTTTAAAAGGCGATGCAAATGTAGACCTGATTTGCCCAAGTGATTATGCAATTGAAAAGCTTTTAAAGGCAGATTGTCTATTAAATCAAAAGGATATTTATAATGAGCTTAAGCCACAACTTGATGAACTTGGAATTGACTTTGAAGGCATGTCTTCTCTTGGCAAAGGTTCTGGCAATATTGAAGATGAAGTTATAGATGTCATAACTGATATGTTCAGCGCTGTCAAATCTAAAGATGGTAAGCCATACACTGAGTATATGACACCTTATATGTGGGGCACACTTGGTATCCTTTACAATGTAAACATTGTATCTGAAGAAGAACTTGATGAATATGGCTGGGGTGTTCTTTGGAATGTCCAAGAAAATGAAGAGCTTGAAAACAAGATTCTTATGAAAGACAGTGTTCGTGACACATATGCTGCAGCAGTACTCTACATGAAAGAATATGACCTCCTCCCTGAAGGATATGGATACGAGGACTATTCAATCGGTGATCTTATTAACTGCACTGATGATGCTATGCTCAGCGCCGCAGAAAAGGTTTTAACAGAGCAACGTGAACACATCTCTGGTTACGAAGTTGACTTTGGTAAAGATGATATGCTCAATGAAATCGTATATGCAGACTTTGCATGGTCCGGCGATGCTCTTTGGGCAATTGAAGAAAGTTACGATGAAGAAACAGATGAATACTTGCTTGGTTACTATGTCCCAGAAATTGGTAGCAATATTTGGTATGATGGCTGGGTTATCCCAACATCAGTTAACAATAAACTCGCAGCTATGATGTTTATCGAATATATGTGCCAACCAATGTCTGCAGCAAGAAACTCTATGGAAATCGGATATACTTCTGCTGCTGACAAAGAGTTAATGAGAAACGATGTAGAAGTTTGTGAGTTCCTCGAAGAAAATGAATATGATGTAGATGAGTATTTTGAAGATGAAGGCAGATACCCTGAAATCAATGAAAAACTCGGTGTCATGCGTGATTTTGGAACTCGTGGCGAAGCACTTGTACAAATGTGGCAACGTGCTAAATCTGGCAATGGTGTATCCCCTGTATTATGGTGGTGCTTGCTTGGAATAACAGGTGGAGTTGGCCTCGCATTCGGCATATACTTCCTTGTTCAATCACTAAGATATAGACCAAGAAAAATAAAACCAATATCACCAGAAAAAAATAATGAATAATTAGCACAAAAAAAACTCCACAAATGTGGAGTTTTTTATTTTTCAAATAATATATTTACCAGTCTTCTCGATGATTAATTTTAACATCATCATATAACTCAAAATATTTTTGCTTAAAATTCTGAGTTTGTTGACGTTGACGTTTTAGCTCTTCCCTTGCAGCTTTCTCTGCAGGGGTTTCATCTTTTTTAGGCTTAACGTCTATTGGTGTTAACTTTGCTTTCTCGTAATCCATTACAGAATATGCTCCACACCATCTTTTTCGCTACGCTTGTAAATAACTATTTTGTTCCCTATTGCCGTTACAGGCTCTGCGCCGGTGCGTTCACAAACTTCATCAAGGATGAGTTTTGTAGGCGTTTCTGCGCTTCTTAAAACGGATATTTTGATTAATTCATGCACGGAAAGAGCATCGAGAATATCATTTACTTGATTCTCTCCAACACCATTCTTACCGATTTGGAATATAGGGTTTATATTTTGAGCAAGACTTCTAAGTTTTGCTCTTTCAGAACTATTTAGCATAATTACTCCTTTGATTCCTTTTTATCAACATGAACCTCGAGTTGTGGGAATGGAACGACAATGCCAAGTTGAACAAATTTCTCTCTAATTTGCTCTTGCAAATCGAAGAATACACCCCAATACTCTGGCGTATCGCACCAAGCACGCACTGTAAATACTACAGCGCCATCTGCTATTCTATTCATACGGCAGAATGGTTCTGGATCGCTAAGTACTTTTGCATGTGCTCCGCATACAGATAAGATAGCGTTTTGAGCTTTTACAAGATCTGTATCAACTGCAACATTGATTTCAAAATCAACTCTGCGCTTATCCATTGCTGAGAAGTTAACTATGTTTGAATTTGAAAGCAAACCATTAGGAATAACTATTTCTTTATTGTCAAGAGAAAGGAGAACTGTATTAAACAAATTAATTGTTTGGACAATACCCTCTTGGCCTGCTGCGCTTATATAGTCGCCTTTTTTAAATGGCTTATTGACAATTATCATCATGCCGCCAGCCACGTTGCCAAGGCTATCTTTAAGTGCAAGACCTATTGCAACACCGCAGGTTCCAAGTACAGTAATAATAGAAGCTGTATTTACACCCATTGTTGCTAATGCTGCAACTAATACGCAAATCTTTAGGATAATATCAATAAGTGATGCTACAAAATGAACAACGGCTTCATCTTTTTTAGTTCTGCGCATGATTCTCGTAATAATAACCTTTATAATCTTGCAGATTATAAGACCTACAATTAAGATAAGGATACCGATTACTAGATTCATGCCAGCATTAGTAAAATATGCTCTAACATCATCTAAAAAGGCTTCAAACGCGCTTTTTACGCCACTTACGCCTTCAGCTTGTTCTTCAGCGAGTAAATTGAATAACATATTATCACCTCAAATTTTATTAAAC
The DNA here is from genome assembly GCA_002308215.1 of Christensenella sp. UBA1262. Taxonomy (GTDB): domain Bacteria; phylum Bacillota; class Clostridia; order Christensenellales; family CAG-917; genus CAG-475. The sequence continues at coordinate 14,259 of DBVO01000041.1, read as the reverse complement.
AAAATATCATATATTTTGAAACAAGATTATTTTATTATGAAAATTTATTAATGTCAATTATCTTTTTTTAATTGGATTAAATTCTAAAATTATTCTAATTTTAGCCAAAATATATAATACTTGCCTCAAATTTTGATTTAAAAACCTCATGTTTTAGCCCTTTCTGTTCAATTTTTTGCACAAGCAAAAAACAGCGCGCATATGCATATTAGTAAAATAGGTTGAAAAAATTAAAATAAAGTGTTATAATTGCGGCATCAAATTTATAATGAGGTAGTATGGACATTATAATTACTGGGCTCGGATCTGTTGGATTGACGCTTGTAAAAGAACTCACGGAAGAAGGTCATAGCGTCGTAGTAATTGACAGAAACGCCCCTAAAGTTGAAGATGCCGTAAACAATTTTGACGTCAAAGGCGTCGTTGGGAACGGTGCAAGCAGCGAAGTACTTGATGAAGCGGGTATTGCATCCGCAGATCTTTTTATTGCAGCAACAAACAGAGATGAAATGAACATTCTCTGTTGTATTATTGCTAAGAAACTTGGCGTTAAGAAAACAATCGCTCGTACTTCTCAAGCGATTTACGCTGATTTATTCTCAGGCGACTCAGATATCGGGCTTGATCTTACTGTTAATCCTCAACAAGCAGCAGCAAAAGAAATTAGCCGTATGCTTCGCTTCCCTTCTGCTATTAAAGTTGATCAATTCTCAGAAGGAAAAGTTGAATTAATAGAATTTAGAGTTAGTGCTGGTTCAAAACTTGACGGAATTGCTCTTAAAGACTTTAAGAACGTTTTTAAATCAAGAGTTCTTATTTGTGCTGCTCAACGTGATGGAAAAGCAATTATCCCAGATGGCAAATTCGTCATTCAAGCAGATGATAGACTTTTCTTAACAGCAACTACAAAAGATATCTCCTCTTTCTTCAAAGAACTCGGTTGGAACAAACAAGCTAGAGATGTTATTGTTGTTGGCGGTTCAACAACAGCTCAATATTTGTGCAAAGAAATAGCAAAAGCTGGTATTTCAACTAAACTTATCGAAAAGAACGACCAAAAAGCTCTTAAATTAAGCGAGGAACTCAACCACACCACTGTTATTAATGGTGATGGCACAGATCAAGACTTGCTTATCGATGAGGGCATTGATTCATGCGATGCATTTATTGCTCTTGGTGATATTGATGAACAAAATATCATTATGAGTATGTTTGCTAACTCACATGAAGTGCCAAAAGTCATTACAAAAATTGACCAACTTAACTATCACTCAATGCTCCAAAAGAGTGGTATTTATAGTGTTATATCAACAAAAACATCTGCCGCTGATCAAATCGTAAGATTTGTCCGCCTTATGAGCAACAAAAAAGGTAGCGGTGTTAAACGTCTTTTCCACATCATAGATAATACAACTGAAATTCTAGAGTTTGAAGCCGAAAAGAACTTCAGTCGTTTCGATGTTCCTCTTCAAGATTTACGCATCAACCTTAAAGATGATCTACTTATTGCAGGTATTATTCGAAATGAAGAACTCATCACCCCTACTGGTCAAGATGTTATCAAGGAAGGCGATAGCGTAATCGTCGTCACACTTGAAGAAGGTTTTGATAACCTCAACGATATATTGAATTTCTAATATATAGGCAGTTCCCTGCCGTGTAAAGGATTATGAATTATAGACTTACAGCTTATGTTCTAGGAGAAATCTTGGTCATCGTCGGTGCTCTTATGTGCATACCGATGTTTATGGCTCTTGGTTATCACGAAGACAATACAGTCTTAGCATTTGGCATAACAATTGCAGTTTCAGTTGTGCTAGGCGCTATAGGAATATTTGTTCGTCCACCAAAAGACAAACGTAATCTGCGTCCGCAGAGTGGTTTTGTTATGTGCGGACTTGCTTGGATTTTGCTCGGAGTTATAGGCGCTATGCCTTTCCGTCTCTCTGGCGCTATTCCAAACTATATTGATGCATTATTTGAAACAATTTCAGGTTTTACTACAACAGGTTCAAGTATTTTAACTTCAAGCTTAGTTGACCCAGAAACTGGTTACTTTATGTTACCAAAATCCATACTCTTCTGGCGTGCTCTTACACAATGGATTGGTGGTATGGGTGTTCTGGTTTTCGTAATTGCAGTTCTTCCAAAAAACGGCAAAGCTTCCACTGCTCTAGCAAAAGCAGAAATTCCAGGTTATCAATTTGGTAAACTCGTTGGTAAGCTTCGCTTCACTTCACAAATACTTTATGCAATGTATATTGTATTGACACTTGTTTTGGTTGGTATTCTTTGTGCATGCAAGATGCCTGTTTTTGACAGTTTCTGCCACGCTTTCTCAACCGCTTCAACTGGTGGCTTCTCTGTCATGGGTGATAGCATTGGTGGATATAATTCAGTTAGCATAGAAATTGTAATTACAATATTCATGCTTCTCTTCTCTGTTAACTTCAATTTATACTATATGATTCTTATAGGTCACTTTAAGTCATTAAAAAATGAAGAATTGTTTAGCATGATTGGACTTTATATTGTAGCTTGTGTTGCTATAATAGGTGCGCTTGTAGGTACACATACATTAGCATTTGGTGATTCAGTTAGACATACCACATTTAACGTTGCAAGTATGATGAGTACAACTGGTTATGGAACAGGCGCAATGGGTGATTTCACCAAGTGGCCAACAATCGTACAGGTTATGTTGCTTCTCATTATGTGCATCGGTGGTTCTGCTGGATCCACTGCAGGTGGTATGAAGATGTCAAGAGCGATCATTCTTGTAAAATCTTCCCTTAACCATGTACGAAGACTTAATTCACCAAGATCTGTCCAAACTGTTAAAATGGATGGCAAAGCTTTACCAGACTCAACTGTTGAAGAAATACAAAACTTCTTTATTATTTACATCTTAATTTTGTTATTCTCAACATTGCTTCTTGCAATCCTTTCTCCATATACTGGCGCTGAAGGTATTGCTACTAACCTCTCTGCCGTTATTTCATGTCTAAACAACATTGGCCCTGGTGTTGGTGCAGTTGGCCCTTGTGGCAACTTTGCTGGTTATGGAGTTCTTGAAAAATTGGTCCTTATGTTTAATATGCTTATTGGCCGTCTTGAAATAATTCCTATCTTAATGATTTTCTATTACAAATCATGGAAGAGTATTTAATTGATAATATTAGTAAAAAACCTTCGCTGTTTGCGAAGGTTTTTTTATTTATTAATCTTTATTAAAGACTTTATGCTGCCAACTCTTTTCACCACAATGTGGGCACTTCATATAACGCGTATGATTAACATGCATAGAAAAGGCTACTTGCGAATATTTAGAACCTGTGGTTGAATTTAATAAAAATTCCTGCAAAATTGCAGGAACTTTTGGTTGATATATGTTTTATTCGAGTTCGAATGCGCCAGTATAGAGTTGGTAATACTTTCCGCGAGCAGCTATCAACTCATCATGATTGCCTCGTTCAATAATCTCACCATGCTCTAGAACGAGAATCATATCTGCATTTCTAACTGTAGACAAGCGATGAGCTATAACAAACACTGTTCTGCCCTTCATAAGCTCATCCATGCCTTGTTCGATGAGTTTCTCGGTGCGAGTATCGATTGAACTCGTAGCTTCGTCTAAAATGAGCACAGGCGGGTTAGCAATTGCTGCACGCGCTATTGCCAAGAGTTGGCGTTGACCTTGTGAAAGGTTAGTACCATCACCCGTAAGCATTGTGTCATAGCCTTCTGGCAAGTGACGAATAAATGCATCTGCATTTGCAAGCTTAGCGGCATTCTCTACTTCTTCGTCCGTTGCATCAAGTTTACCGAAACGTATGTTATCTCTAACTGTACCTGTAAACAAGTGAGTATCTTGAAGAACCATTGCCATTGAATGACGTAAGTCTTCTTTGTTTATCTTGGTAATATTGATATCATCGTAACGAATCTTACCATCTGTCAAATCATAGAAACGATTGATAAGGTTTGTGATTGTAGTCTTGCCTGCACCAGTAGAACCTACAAGAGCAACTTTTTGTCCTGGGAGTGCTTCAAGTGTTATATTCTTGAGAACAGTTTTTTCAGGGACGTATCCAAAGGATACGTTTTCAAATTCTACTTCACCACGCCACTTGACAAATGTTGTTGTATCGGTTGCTTTATGATAATGCTTCCATGCCCACATACCTGTGTATTCTTCGCACTCAATCATGTTGCCATTCTCGTCTTCGTAAGCATTAACAAGTTTAACATACCCTTCATCTTTTTCAGGTTCTTGATCAAGCAATTCGAAGATGCGCTCTGCACCTGCAAGAGCAACAAGGATACCATTGATTTGTTGAGCAATTTGAGCGAGAGGATTTGAGAACTGACGAGAGAATTGCATGAATGATACAAGTTTGCCCCAGTTCATACCGCCAAATCCATTAATTGTAAGTATAGTACCAACAATTGCAGTTACTGCGTAAGAGATATAAGATAAATTACCCATGATTGGCATAAGGACATTTGCATAAGTATGTGCCTTTTTAGATGCTTGACGTAACGTGCGATTATGCTTATCAAAATCTGCTTTTTCTTCTGGTTCATGGCAGAATACTTTGACAACCTTAAGACCATCCATATGCTCTTCAATATAACCATTAAGAGAACCTATTTCACGTTGTTGAAGCACAAAGTGCTTGCCACTCTTACTTGCAATAAGTCGTGTAACTAAAAGCATTATTACAAGCATTCCAACTGACACAAGTGTAAGCAATGGAGAAAGAATAAGCATTGCAATAAACATACCTATTACAGTACATGCATTTGTCAAAATATTTGGCAAACCACTTGATAAGAGTTCTCTAAGTGTATCTGTATCGTTGGTATAGAGGCTCATCAAATCGCCATGTGTATGTGTGTCGAAATATTTTATTGGTAGCTTTTCCATCTTTTCAAACATTTCATTTCTTATGTCTTCAAGAATCTTGGTTGTGGCGCTAACAATAATGTAATTCATTATGTAATGGAGGAATGCTCCTGTTACATAAATTGCTGCCATTATACCGACAAAACCACCGAGTGCATTAATACCATTTAAAACACCAAGGCTTACATACTCACCTACTGCCAATGGTAGAATATAGTTGTTTATAGCTATTGACAACATATATGTTCCAGCGATATTAGCCACAACGTTTGCCAACATACAGATGATAGCAAAAATCATCCTTCCTCTATATGGTCTAAGATAAGACAAGATGCGTTTGAAGGTTTTAACAGGGCTTGCTGCACGGAATTTCTTTTGCATTTGAACAGCATGTTTTGGTTCTTTTGCCATATTATCTACCCTCCTTTACATCTTCTTCACTGCCGTGTTGTTGAGACATATATACATCACGATAGATCTCATTAGACTTCAAAAGTTCTTCATGAGTGCCGATAGCATCAATCTTGCCATCATTCATAACAATGATCTTATCAGCATCTTGCACAGATGCAATACGTTGTGCGATGATAAGCACAGTAGTTTCACCAAATTTTTCTTTAAGGCCTAATCTGATTGCAGCATCGGTTGCAGTATCAACAGCAGATGTAGAATCGTCAAGAATCATAATCTTTGGATTCTTCAAAAGCGCACGCGCGATACATAGACGTTGTTTTTGTCCACCAGATACATTTACACCACCCTGTCCAAGTTC
>DBVO01000041.1:0-8530 GCA_002308215.1 Christensenella sp. UBA1262 | reverse complement strand
GAGAAGCATTTTTATTTCCCCAAAGAAGGTTTTCTTTAATAGTGCCAGAGAACAATGTGTTCTTTTGCAAAACCATACCTACTGCTTCACGCAATGTTTCAATCTTATATTCTCTGACATCCTTACCGCCTACTTTAACTGACCCATCAAGCACATCATAAAGACGTGGGATAAGTTGAACGAGTGAGGTTTTAGCAGAACCTGTTCCACCAATGATACCTACGGTTTCACCGGACTTAATGTGAAGGTCAATATTGGTAAGATTTAAGTTTTCAGGATTCTTACTATATGAGAAATTAACATTATCAAAATCAATGCTTCCGTCAACTGGAAGTTCGCTTATTGCATTCTCTGCATCTTCAATATCAATCTTTTCATCCAAAACTTCTACAATTCTGTCCATAGAAGCTCTAGAGAGGACAATCATCATAAATGCAACAGCAACCATCATGAATGAAACAAGAATTTGCATTACGTAACTTAAGAATGCACTTAAATCACCTAGTTGCATATCACCAACAACTATATCGTTGCCGCCAAACCAAACGATACAAATAATGCATGCGTAAACTAATATCTGCATGAATGGCATTACAATAACGATAATTTTTTCAGCTGCAAATTGCAACTTTCTTACAGTTTCACTAACAGATTTAAAACGTTTGATTTCGTAATCTTCTCTAACAAATGCTTTAACTGCACGAATACCAATTAAATTCTCTTGCGTGGATTCGTTCAAGTCATCATACTTCTTGAGCATCTTCTCAAAACGTGGGAACACCACTCTAATTCCTAAAACAAGGCCTATAAGAAGTATTGGCAATGTAACGCCAAAAACAATTGAAAGTTTTGGACTTATAGATATTGCCATGCACAGTGCAAGAATAAGCATAAATGGTGCACGTACAAGCATACGAATAATAACCATGTATGAATTCTGGATGTTCGTAACATCTGTTGTTAGACGCGTAACAAGGCTAGCTGTGTTGAATTTATCAAGGTTTAAGAAACTAAAGTTTTCAACTTTATAGAACAGCTTTTGTCTTAAATTCATTGCAAAACCTGTAGATGCAGTTGCTGCGAGTTTACCAGACATTGCGCCACAGAACAATGAGAAGAGAGCCATCCCAACCATCATTGCGCCACATACAATAATAAAGTGCACTCTATTATGCATAACAAAAAGTGGCTCACGAAGATTACCAAGGTCAAGCATGAATACGAAATTATCTGTTAATGTTTCATCCATGCCAACATTGATGATTTGAGCCATAATAAGCGGAATGAACACCTCAAAAAGCACCTCAATGGCAACAAAAAGCGACGTAAGAATAGACGGCGCTTTATATTCGCCAATACAAGGAGCAAGCTTTTTAATTACGCCCTTCGCTCTTGGAGTTTTTTTGGTTTCTGCCATAATATACCTACCGCTCAACTACAATTGAGCAACCTTAATACACATATACGCGTAAACGCGCATAGATATAAAGTACACTTTAAGTTGTTCAAAGTCAATTGAATTTTATGTTTTGCGTGCGAAATATACTTATATTTTTATAAAAACTAATTTTGCACAAGTGTACACTCAAAATCAACATGTGTTTGTTAACTTGACAAAAGTCTAATTTTGTGGCATAATGCCATAAATGATATGATAAGGAGAATACTATGGCATATAAAGAAGATCTGCGTATTATAAGAACGAGAAAGCTTCTAAGCAATACCCTTCTTGAAATGATGGAAGAAGATTCCATTGAAAAGATAAGTGTTATTGACTTGTGTGCAAAAGCAATGGTCAACAGAGCAACATTTTATGCACACTTTGAAGATAAATATCATCTTTTGACATATGCACTTGAAGAACTCAAAGATGAACTTTATGGTCAATTTACAAAGGATAACAAAACCAACACCCCAAATGAGACGTTGAAACTTGTTGTAAAAATGGCAGTCGAATTCTTCTACGAAGAAAAAGGACACGTATCTCGCATCCTTATTAACAATCGTAATGGAAAAGTTATTTCCACAGTTCAAGATTCAATTGCTCAATCTTTGCGCTATCAATTCTCAAAATTTAAAGAGGGTTATGAAATAAGAATACCTATCCACATCCTTGCGAGTTTTATTGCAGGTGGCCTTATCAACAGTGCACTATATTGCCTTGACAATCCAGATAAGCATTCAAAAGATGATCTAATTGCATATGCAAATCTAGTAAATGTTGATCACTATTTTATTAAAAGATAAAACAAAGTTTTAAAAAAATAAAATGAGCCGTCTCGGCTCATTTTTTTATGCTTTAGGTACATCAAATACTTTATCCAACTCTTCACTTCTAGGGAATCCAAATATTGTTCCACGTTTAAGTTTTATCAGTATTGTGCGTTTTGTTTTTGCAACTTTAGCAATATTATAAAAATGCAAAGTTGAACTAGCTTTTTTACTAATATTGTTTATGACAAATCCATCTGCTGCCCTTTCTATTTCAAAGACTTTAACACCATCTGGGTAATTCATTTTAAATTTGCCAAAGAAAACAAGATAAAGAGTAACAAACTGAAATGCTACCATTAAGAAAGCAAGTCCGCCCATTACAGTAGCCGCTATACCGAGAGTAAGCATATAAACGTCCTTGTGTAGTCCATACAAGAAACCTACTACGCCAACAGCTGCCCCAACGAAAACGAGAATAATATAAACCCATGATGCATAGAAAAATGCATCTATAAAGTTTTGTGATAATTGTTTTTTATTAATTTCAAATCTAGCCATATAAAAATAATAACATCATGATGCAATTATGGCAATTAATTAATTGATTAAAAAAAATCAAAAATTATACCAAAAATTATTGACAATTTTTATGGATGTGCTATACTTTTAGCAGTCAAAGGTGTAGAGTGCTAACAATCAATAAAAAAGATTGCTAGAGCACAAGGAGGTGATAGTATGGATACCAACAAATACACTAAAAAAGCATTGGAAGCAATAAACAATGCTCAAACATTGGCTCTTGAGAGACATAATCAACAAATTAATCCTGAACATATTGCATATGCCCTTTTGAATGATGAAGAAGGGCTTATCCCTAAACTTGTAACAAAATGTGGTGCTGATGCACCTCAACTACTTAGAGAAATCGACCGTATAATTGGCGGATTCCCTGCTGTTACCGGATCTGGAAGCCCAAATGTGTACATTTCAAATGAAGCAGCGCTAATCTTTTCTGCTGCTGAAAAGAAGGCCGCAAAAGATGGTGATGATTTCATAAGTGTTGAACACATCTTCTCTGCTATTTTGGACAGCCCATCAACAGCTCTTAAAAATGCATTTGCAAAAGTAGGGCTTCAAAAGAAAGCATTCGAACAAGCGCTTGCGACAGTAAAAACAAATCGTGTTACCACTGATAGTCCAGAAGATACATATGATGTGCTATCAAAATATGGTCACGATCTAGTTGAACGTGCTGCAACAGGAAAACTCGATCCAGTTATCGGAAGAGACGATGAAATAAGAAATGTTATACGTATTCTTTCAAGAAAAACGAAGAATAATCCTGTATTAATTGGTGAACCAGGTGTAGGTAAAACAGCAATTGCGGAAGGCTTGGCACAACGTATTGTCAAAGGAGATGTCCCAGAAGGATTAAAAGACAAACATGTATTTGCTCTTGATATGGGCGCTCTTATTGCAGGCGCAAAATATCGTGGTGAATTTGAAGAAAGGCTCAAAGCAGTATTGAATGAAATCAAAAAACAAAACGGAAGAACCCTTCTCTTCATCGATGAATTGCATCTTATAGTTGGCGCTGGCAAGACAGAAGGAAGTATGGATGCTGGCAACTTGCTTAAGCCTATGCTTGCACGTGGTGAGCTACATTGTATTGGCGCTACAACTCTTGATGAGTACCGCAAGTATATAGAAAAGGATCCTGCCCTTGAGCGTCGTTTCCAACCAGTTCAAGTTAACGAACCAACTGTTGAAGATACAATAGCAATTCTCCGTGGGCTAAAAGAAAGATATGAGATTTTCCATGGTGTAAGAATACATGACCAAGCTTTAGTTGCAGCCGCAACTTTATCAAATCGATACATTACAGATCGTTTTTTACCTGATAAAGCTATTGATTTGGTAGATGANNGCATGTGCAATGATAAGAACAGAGATTGACAGTATGCCTACAGAAATGGATGTTATCTCACGTCGTATTATGCAACTTGAAATCGAAGAGATGGCTCTTTCTAAAGAAACAGATAAGTTGTCATTGGACAGAATGGAGGCATTAAAACAAGAATTAAGTGAACTTCATGATAAGTTTAATGCTATGAAAGCCCAATGGGAAAATGAAAAGAAAGAGATAACTTCTGTGCAAGATACTAAAGCAGAAATAGACAAGATTAATCTCCAGATAGAAGAAGCAAAACGTAATAGCGATTATGGTAAAGCCGCAGAGTTGCAATATGGTAAGCTCCCTGCTCTACAAGCAAAACTTAAAGATGCCGAAAGCAAGGATGTGACAAAAACAACTTTGCTAAGAGATGAAGTAACTTCTGATGAAATAGCTAAGATTGTTGCAAAATGGACTGGGATTCCAGTAACAAAACTTATGGCTAATGAAAATNNGAAAAAGAAAAACTATTACATCTTGGTGATGAACTTCACAAACGAGTCATTGGACAAGATGAAGCAGTAACTGCTGTTGCCCAAGCAATTCTTAGATCACGTGCAGGCATCTCAGATGAAAACCGCCCTATTGGATCATTTATGTTCCTAGGACCTACTGGCGTAGGTAAAACTGAACTTGCTAAAACGCTCGCAGCATATCTATTTGATGATGAAAAGAACATCGTTCGTATTGATATGACTGAATATATGGAAAAGTTCAGTGTTTCTCGTCTTGTTGGTGCTCCTCCAGGATATGTTGGTTATGATGAAGGTGGCCAACTTACCGAAGCTGTAAGAAGAAAACCTTATTCTGTGGTACTTTTCGATGAAATCGAAAAAGCTCACCCAGATGTATTCAATATTCTTCTTCAAATCCTTGATGATGGCAGAATCACAGATAGTCAAGGAAGAACTGTAAACTTCAAAAACACCATTATCATTATGACATCAAATCTCGGAAGCAATATTATTCTAGATAGTATTGATGAAAATGGTACAATCTTAGATGATGCTAAGCATCAAGTTGACAGTTTGCTTAAGAGCACATTTAGACCAGAGTTTTTAAACAGACTTGATGACACTGTGCTCTTCACCCCACTATCTAAAGATAATATTCGCGACATTGTTGATTTGCTTCTTAATAAACTTGCTAATCGTCTTGAAAAACAAGAATTGCATTTTGAAATAACAGATGCAGGCAAAGATGCGATTATCGAAGGTGGTTATGATGTCAACTTTGGCGCAAGACCATTAAAGCGTTTCATCGAAAACAATGTAGAAACTCTCGTAGCAAAAGCTATTCTCGGTGGCGATATGCATACTGGCGATACAATTGTCGTAGATGCATCTGATGGCAACATAGTAGTTAATGTAAAAGAATAATACGATTGGGTATAGCCCAGTTTTCTCTCCCAAAATAAAAGAAGCGCAACCACATGGTTGCGTTTCTTTTATGCTTATTTCAGCTATCTAATCAGTTGTTTTTTTTGTTTTTTCTTAAAATTATAAAGGAGAAATACTGATGAAATAACTACAAGAACACTAGAAGCATTATGCACTAAAGCACCACTCCAAGGCTTTAACAAGCCGAAGAACGATAAAACAACAGCTATTATATTAATAGCGATTGATATGATGAAGTTCCTGCGAATAGCAAACATAACACGCTTTGACAATCTTATAGTATCATCAACTTTCTCTATATCGCTATTCATAATTGTTATATCTGCACTATCTATAGCAATGTCACTACCCATAGCACCCATAGCAAATGAACAATCTGCCAGTTTTAATGCTGGAGCATCGTTAACGCCATCGCCGATCATTACTACTTTATGCCCTTCTGTCTGAAGTTTTTCAATTTCTATTAATTTGTCTTCTGGCATAAGACTATGTTTAACCAGTTTTACGCCACATTCATTTGCAATGTAATTTGCACTCTTTTCGTTATCTCCAGTCAACATGACTGTATCAAAGTGCTTGCTTTCAAGTGATTCCATGACATCCTTTGCATTCTTTCTAATGGTATCAGAAAACGCAAGAACTCCGATCAATTGACCATCTTGTAAAACAGCAACAACCGTTTTACCCAATTCCAATGCATTGTTAATACTATCTTGAGCCGCTTCTAAATTTACTCCATTCTCTTCGGCCTTCTTCAAGCTCTCGACAATAATTGTATGGCCATTCAAAACAGCTGAAATGCCTATTCCTTGCATTGTTTTGATGTCTTTGACATCAAACAACGATAAGTCTTTAGCCTTTTCAACTACTGCAAGCGCAAGTGGGTGCTCGCTAAACTTCTCTACACTTGCCGCCATTTTCAACAATTCTTCTTCTGGAATTCCTATTGAAACAACACTGTCTAAAGATATCTTCCCTTCTGTAAGTGTGCCTGTTTTATCAAAGCAAATAGTATCCATGCTAGCTAAAGTCTCTAGTGCCGCTCCACTCTTGATCAAAACACCATGTCTTGCTGAATTGCCAAGTCCCGCTGCAACTGCTGTTGGCGTAGCAAGGGCCAAAGCACAAGGACAAAACACAACTAAAATTGTTACAGCACGAATGAGTGACTCTACCCAACCTACTTTCAATCCAAAACCTGCAACAATACCTACAACTAATGCCGTTACAAGAACTATTGGCAGAATAATTTTAACAGCCTTGTCTGCAACACGAGAAATTGGAGCCTTCTTTCCTTCAGCTTCAATTGTGAGTTCAGCCATCTTAGCTATGGTCATGTCTTTTTCAAGTTTTGTTACTTCAATTTCTATAACACCATTTTTATTCATGGTGCCACCAAAAACATTATCGCCTACACTTACATCAACCGGTAAATACTCTCCAGTTAATGATGATTGGTCGATTGATGCTTCACCACTAACAACTACGCCATCAACAGCTACCAATTCACCGGATTTAACTACTACAATATCGCCAATTTTGATGTTCTTAAGTCTTGTTTTAACAAGACTTCCATCAGGCTGTTTAACAAAGGCTTCTTTCGGGACAAGAGCAACCAATCTTTCAATGCCGGAACGGCACTTATCTACTGTCAAGTCCTCAAGCAATTCTCCAAGCCCCATAAGGAAGGCTATTTCCCCTGCTGCAAAAATATAACTATGGCTATGACCTGATGTCTCTACTATTACACCGCAAAGTGATAGTATCTCTAAAATAATAGATGCAATTATAGCAAGAGTAATTAATTGTGGTGAATTAATCTTCTTATTAATTATTCCCTTTATAGCACTAATAAATAGTGGAGTCCCTGATAAAATAACAGTAATCCATGCGGGATTAAAGTAATAAAGAGCTATTAACCATTTTTGCCCGCTGCTGTTTGATATTTCTTTCCAATTAAAATAGCCAACAACAAGAAATACAAGAGAAATAGACAATAAGACTATATCTTTTATTGTGTCTTTGTCTAGATGGTTACCACTAGCATGATTATGGTCATGTCCACAATCACAGTCGTCATGATGATGCTCATGATCATGTCCACAGCAGCACTCGTCCATATCTTCGTGCTTTAACTTATTAAGTTTTTCATCTCCGTGTAAATCATGTTCATGATTGTGGAGTTCATTTTCTTTTTTCATAAAAGTCCTCGCTATTTTCTAATACTATTCTAGCACAAATAATCGCTTTGTCAATAAAATGTGAAATATTTTTCATATTTTTGTTTTTTACCAAAAAATAACTAAAATTGTTCTCTTTGCTTTTGATATATGCTACAATATATACATAAATTAATGAGGTTCGCAATGCCGTACTCTGTATATTTAAAAAAAAGCGAAGAAAAACGTATAAAAGCTGGACATCCTTGGGTTTATGCCAATGAAGTCGCTCATATCGATGGAAAAGACAAAAATGGATCTTTGGCATCCGTTTATTCTTTTGATGGAAGATTTATAGGTAAAGGATATATTAATCATTTATCTAAGATTCTTGTTAGACTTTTTATCTTCGATGAAAACTCAATAGATACAGATGAACTATTGTCCGAACGTCTTATATCGGCCAATGATTTTCGCAAAAAACTAGGTTATTCAAATTCCTACCGTATGGTATTTGCAGAAGCAGATAATTTACCTGCTCTTATCATAGATAAGTATGCAGATACTTTAGTTATGCAATGCTTATCTTTAGGTATCGATCAAAGAAAGAAAATGTTAGTTGAATGCTTAGTTGAATTATTTAATCCAAAAGGCATTTATGAAAGATCTGATGCATCTGTTAGAGACAAAGAAGGTTTACCTGAAAACTGCGGTGTTTTATATGGCACAGTTGATGATGAAATCATCATTGAAGAAAATGGCGTTAAAATGTCTGTAGACGTTAAGCATGGTCAAAAGACAGG
>DBVO01000024.1:9048-11492 GCA_002308215.1 Christensenella sp. UBA1262 | reverse complement strand
TCTCCCGCTTTTGCGTAGGTAAATAATATGAACGCAGACATTGTCGTCATCGGCGGAGGACACGCGGGTGTCGAAGCCGCATTGGCGAGCGCAAGACTCAATAAAAAGACTGTTATGCTGTGCCTTGATTTTGGCACAGTATCTCTTATGCCGTGCAATCCGTCTATAGGCGGCACGGCAAAGGGGCATCTTGTGAGAGAAGTCGATGCGCTTGGTGGCGAGATGGGCATTATTGCCGACAAGGCACTGCTTCAAATCAAGATGCTCAATTCCGCAAAGGGTCCGGCAGTCTTTTCCTTGCGCGGGCAAGAGGACAAAAAGGTATATCACGAGCTTATGCTCGACGTTGTGCGTGGCACAAAGAACCTTGAAGTCATAGACGACGAGGCTGTTGAGATTGTGGCAGACGGCGGCAAGGTGCAGGCGGTTTTGACGGCAAAGGGTGAGAAAATCGACTGCAAAGCAGTCGTGCTTGCCGCAGGCGTTTATTTGAACGGCGAAATCATAATCGGCGACTACGTCAAAAAGAGCGGTCCAAGCGGATTTGCCGCGGCAAACAAGTTGTCGGACAGTCTTATCAAACTCGGACTTCCGCTCCGCCGCTTCAAGACGGGCACGCCGGCGCGCATATATCGTGACAGCCTTGACTTTGACAAAATGGAGATACAGCGCGGCGAGGATGTGGACAGGTTTTCGTTTATGTCTCCGCACGCAACTTTTGAGGAAGAGCCGTGCTATCTCACATACACAAATGAGAAGACGCACAAAATCATCCTTGACAACATAGACCGTAGTCCGCTTTACAACGGCACAATAAAGAGCACAGGGCCGAGATATTGCCCGTCAATTGAGACCAAAGTCGTGCGCTTCAAGGACAAGGAGCGTCATCAAATCTTTGTTGAGCCGGAGGGCGCAAACAGCGACGAGATGTATGTTCAAGGCATGTCCACATCGCTTCCGCACGACGTGCAAGAGCAGATGTACAGGACTTTGCCGGGGTTTGAGCACTGCCGTTTTGCAAAGTATGGCTATGCTATAGAGTATGACTGCATAGATTCGCTCTCAATGTATCCGTCGCTTGAAAGCAAGGTGGTTGAAGGGTTTTTCTCGGCAGGGCAAATCAACGGAAGCAGCGGCTATGAAGAAGCGGCAGCACAAGGGCTCATTGCAGGCATAAATGCGGCAAGAAAGTTGGACGGCAAAGAACCTGTCGTTTTGGGGCGCGACCAAGCCTATATCGGCGTGCTCATCGACGATCTCGTCACAAAGGGGACGAACGAGCCGTATCGCATGATGACCGCGCGTGCAGAACACCGCATTATGCTTCGTCAGGACAATGCGGATATGCGCCTCACGCCAATCGGCTATGAAATCGGGCTTGCAACAATAGATAGATACGCGCGCATGTGCGCGAAGAAAGAGAATATTGAGCGCATCATAGAGTTTTCTTCCACAGCACTGCCGAGAGCGCAAGTCGCACCGCTGTTTGAGAGGATAGGGGAGATTATGCCGCCAAAAGCAATAACTTTTGGAGACGTCTGCCGTCGTCCGCTCGTAAATGCTGCGGACGTCAAACCTTTTTTGCCGTTTGAAGTTGATGACGAAACGCTCAACGCCGCGGTTGTTGAGCTCAAATACGAGGGCTATCTCAAAAAGGAAGAAGCGCAAATTAAGGAGCAACAGCGTTTGGAGTCCAAACTCATCCCTGCTGACTTTGATTATGCCGCAGTCAAGGCGCTCCGCATTGAAGCAAGAGAGAAACTTGCGTCTATTCGTCCATTAAACCTCGGTCAAGCCTCACGCATCTCAGGTGTTTCGCCTGCCGATATTGCAGTTTTGATCGTTGCACTCAGGCAATTAAATATCTGACAACTGTTTGATATCTTGAAAAATCATCCGCCAAAACGGCGGATTTTTTTATTTTTTGAGGGGAAATAATAAATTTTTTCAAAAATTTTTTCTTGCAAAAAGCCCAAAAGTGGCAATCCAACGCGGTTTTTCAAAATATGCCGTTAGAATACCGGTTTTGGCAAAACCGTAATTCTAAGGAAAAATCTAAATTTTAAAATTTGTAAAAAAATTTTTAACAAAATTAACAAAATTAACAAAAAATGCAAAATTTGTAAATAATTTTTGCAGAAAATGTAAGGGTTTTTGCAATAAAATAATAAAAATGATAAAAAACTTTACAAAAAGGTGTTGACAAATATTTATTTTGGTATTATTATGTCAACGTAATCAAGTGAACAACTTGTTTACATATATGAAGCTCATAATTTTCCCCCTTATCATAGCGAGCGGTCTCCGAAGAAATTCGAAGACCGCTTGCATTTTATTTAGTATTTAGTTTTAAGGCTTAGAGGAAAATCTTATTGTAAGTATTTAATTGCCGAGTCAGCAGCTATTGCTCCATCTGAACAGGCAGTGATAACTTGTCTTAATGG
>DBVO01000024.1:5810-8998 GCA_002308215.1 Christensenella sp. UBA1262 | reverse complement strand
ATTATATAGCCATTGTTTGATAGTTGAGGTTTTAAATCAGCATTTTCAAGGAATGCTGTGTTTGGAGTTTGTCCTACAGCAACAAATAGGCCGTCAAGATCCAGTTTGTTTATATCACCTGATTTGACATTTTTAATGTCAATACCTGTAAGTTTTTCATTTTCGTATGCTTTTACTACTATGCTATCCCAAATGATCTCGACATTACTGGATTTGATTCTGTCGGCAAGTATTTTGTCGGCACGAAGCTCATCTCTTCTGTGAATGAGATATACCTTTTTAGCCAGTTTTTCGAGATAGAGAGCATCTTCTACAGCGGTATTGCCACCACCAACAACAGCTACGACTTTATCTTTAAAGAACATTCCATCACATGTTGCGCAATAACTTATTCCTTTTCCTGTTAATTCAAGCTCATTATCTAATCCAAGAAGACGAGATTTAGCACCAGTTGCAATAATTAATGCTCGTGAAGAGAACTCCTTGCCATTAACAAGAGCTATTCTTTTTTCAGCGCCATTAATCTCCAAATGTTCTATTTTGCCAGTTCTAACTTTTACACCAAATGATTTTGCTTGGTTGAGAATAGAAAAAGCAAGATCAAATCCATTAACATCAGGAACACCAGGGTAGTTTTCTATCTTTGCAGATAGCGCAGCTTGTCCGCCTGGCGCCTTTTCTTCAATAACAAGGGTGGAGAGCCCACCTCTTGTAGCATATATTCCAGCAGTTAGCCCAGCAGGGCCAGCGCCTAAGATGATAAGGTCAAAATCTGCCATAAAATACTCCCGATATTTGATGTCTTTAGTATAGTAAACAATTTGTTATTCGTCAACACACTTGTGCTCTAAAATTATTGTAGCCACAATATGTTGTATAAAATATATTTTATCCTTAAAATATTATTTATTAACGCGCGAATACTTTACAAATTTAACTTTTGTATTTATAATTATCTAACATATAAAGAGGTAATTATGAAAAACATCGACATCATCACAGTCCTTAAAGAAGGACAAAAATTTAGTGGTCAATCCGTCAACGTTTGTGGCTGGATCAGAACAGCAAGAGACAGCAAAACGATGGCATTTCTTGCTATTAACGATGGTACTAGCCTTAAGCATTTGCAAATCGTTATAGACAAATCCAAGTTTCAACCAGAAGAACTTTCATCTTTTATGAAGAATGGCGCATCCGTCAGTGTTGATGGTATTGTTGTTCCGGCAATGAAAGAAGGCGAGTTCGAAATTAATGCAGACAAGATTGAACTTCTTGGAGATTGCCCACTTGAGTATCCACTTCAAAAGAAATATCACACAATGGAATATTTACGCACGATTCCACACTTGAGAGTTAGAACAAATACTTTCAATGCAATGCTTCGTGTACGTTCAAAACTTTCGTTTGCAATTCACCGTTTCTTCCAAGAAAATGGCTATGTTTATATTCACACACCGATTATCACAGGCAGTGACTGTGAAGGCGCCGGTGAAATTTTCCGTGTTACAACACAAGAATATAGAGATGCAATGAAGGCAACAGATGAAGCAAACTATATTGCAAATGACTTTTTTAAACGTAAAGCTGGCCTTACAGTTAGCGGACAACTTGAAGGCGAAGTTGCAGCAATGGCAATGGGCAAGATTTATACATTTGGGCCAACATTCAGAGCAGAGAACAGCAACACACCTCGCCACGCAGCAGAATTTTGGCAAATCGAACCAGAAGTAGCATTTGCAAAACTTCCAGACATTATTGATATTGCAACAAAGATGATTAAATATATCATCAAAGCAGTTCTTGATGAATGCCCAGATGAAATTGCATTCTTTGAGAATGCATTTGAAAAAGGTTTGAGAGAAAAGCTCCAAAAAGTTGTAGATAGCGATTTCCAAGTTTTGGATTATTCAGATGCTATTGAAATTTTGAAGAAGAGCGGCCAACAATTCCAATATCCAGTAGAATGGGGTCTTGATCTCCAATCTGAACATGAAAGATATATTACAGAGCAAGTCTTTAACAAACCTGTGTTTGTTATCAACTATCCAAAGAAGATAAAATCTTTCTATATGAAGCAAAACGACGATGGTTTAACAGTTGCAGCAACAGACCTTCTTGTTCCTGGTGTTGGTGAAATCATCGGTTGCTCCGAACGTGAAGCAGATTACGAAAAGCTTAAACAAGCTATGGTAGATAAAGGACTGAACCTCGATGATTATACATACTACCTTGATTTGAGAAAGTTTGGTTCCGTCCCACATAGCGGATTCGGCCTTGGACTTGAAAGAATCATGATGTATATTACAGGTCTTGGAAACATTCGTGATGTACAACTCTATGCTAGAACAGCAGGCGATTTGATGGTGTAATATGTTTAGCCTTATAGTGCCAAAAGATTACAAAAATCGCATGACTGTTAGAGAAACAGAGAAGGCGATCAAATTTGTAAAAGACCACTTTCAACGCAACTTCATTAAGAACTTTGGCTTTGAAAGAATCTCGGCTCCACTTTTTGTAAAAAGTGGTTGTGGCCTCAACGATGACCTTAATGGTGTTGAGCGTCCAGTTAAGTTTGATGTTCTTGAACAACATGTAGATGTTGAAGTTGTACATTCACTCGCAAAATGGAAACGTATGGCTTTAAAAGAATATGGTTTCCGTCATGGCGAAGGATTGTACACAGATATGAACGCAATCCGTCGAGACGATAAATGTGATAATCTCCACTCAATCTATGTAGATCAATGGGATTGGGAAATGGTTATTTCAAAAGAACAACGCAATTTAGACTTCCTTAAGATGGTCGTTAATCGTATTGTTGGTGCAGTAGTAGATACTCTTGAAGAAACAAAAGAAATCTTCCCAACAATAGACCTTAAGCTTAAACGCGAAGTTAAATTTATTACAACAGAAGAAGCACTCCAACTTTATCCAAATCTTTCATCAAAAGAAAGGGAAGATGCTCTTGCAAAAGAATACGGAACAGTTTTCTTGATGCAAATCGGTGGCGACTTGTCTAACGGCAAACCACATGATGGCAGAGCTCCAGACTATGATGATTGGGCACTTAACGGAGACATCTTCTTCTGGGATGAAGTTCTTGGTGAAGCAGTTGAAATATCCTCTATGGGTATAAGAGTAGATGCAACAAGCTTGTATCATCAACTTGAAGTCTCTGGTCATTTAGA
>DBVO01000024.1:5106-5644 GCA_002308215.1 Christensenella sp. UBA1262 | reverse complement strand
AAGCCCAAAAGGAAAAATATATGGAACTTAGAACACATACTTGTGGCGAACTTAGAGAGTCAGATGCAGGCAAGAGAGTAAAACTCTCTGGCTGGCTTTCATCTATTAGAGACCTCGGTTCAGTTATCTTCTTCGTTCTTAGAGACTACTATGGTTATACACAAGCAGTAGTTAGCGATGAAGAGAAGATGGAACAAATAAGAAACATCCCACGTGAAAGCACCATCTCTATTGAAGGTGTTGTTGAACTTCGTAGTGCACCAAACAAAGACATGCCTACAGGCATGATCGAGATTTTGCCAGACAAAATCGAACTTCTTGGTAAGTGCTATGAGCAACTCCCATTTGAAGTTGCAACAAGTACACTTTCTCGTGAAGACGTACGTCTTAAATATCGCTTCTTAGATCTTCGTAATCCAGAAGTCAAAGAAAAGATTATTTTCCGTTCAAAAGTTGTTAGCTGGCTTAGAGCTAAGATGGTAGAACTTGGATTCTTAGAAATCACAACTCCTATCCTTACATCCAGCTCTCCAGAAGG
>DBVO01000024.1:4492-5064 GCA_002308215.1 Christensenella sp. UBA1262 | reverse complement strand
CTCCCACAAGCGCCACAACAATATAAGCAATTACTCATGGCAAGCGGTTTTGATAGATATTTCCAAATCGCACCATGCTTTAGAGATGAAGACGCAAGAGCAGATAGAAGCCCTGGCGAATTCTATCAATTAGATACAGAAATGTGCTTTGCAACACAAGAAGACGTGTTCGCAGTTATGGAACAAGTTCTTTCTGGTGTTTTCAAAGAGTTTTCTCCAAAGCACTATAAAGTAGACGAAGGCCCATTCCGTAGAATTGCATATCGTGATGCAATGAGAGATTATGGTTCAGATAAGCCAGACCTTAGGAACCCACTCATCATTAAGGACGTTACAGATATTCTTAGTGAAAAGGCTCCTTTCTTTGAGAAAGGCAAAGTTATTAAAGCAATTGCAGTAGATAACTTCACTCAAACAAGAAAGTGGATAGATGCACTTACAGAAAAGGCAAAACTTAATGGCGCAAGCAACATGTACTGGTTCAAGTTAGATGAAAACGGTGAACTTGCTGGCGGTATTGCTAAATTTGCAGCAGATTCTAAAGACGCACTTGTTGAACGCCTTGGCCTTAA
>DBVO01000024.1:1569-4346 GCA_002308215.1 Christensenella sp. UBA1262 | reverse complement strand
AACCTTACATTCTGTCATAACCCATTCAGTATGCCACAAGGTGGTCTTAAAGCACTTGAAGAGATGGATCCATTAGACATTCTTGCTTA
Organism: Christensenella sp. UBA1262; assembly: GCA_002308215.1. GTDB lineage: Bacteria > Bacillota > Clostridia > Christensenellales > CAG-917 > CAG-475. The sequence goes on along the minus strand of DBVO01000024.1, from coordinate 4,257 downwards.
TCAATATGATAGCGTTGTCAATGGTGTAGAGCTTTCATCTGGTGCTGTTAGAAACCATGAGCCAGCAATTATGGAAAAGGCATTTGCAATCGTTGGATATGGCAAAGATGTTATCGAAGAGAAATTCTCAGCACTTTACAATGCATTTAAGTTTGGTGCTCCACCACACGCAGGTATTGCTCCAGGCGTAGACAGAATTGTCATGCTCTTAAGGAATGAGACAAGTATTAGAGAAATCATCACATTCCCAATGGATAGAAATGCTAGAGACGTGCTCATGGGTGCTCCATCCACAGTCACAGAGAAGCAACTAAAAGAAGTTCATATCAAAATTGATATGCCAAAAGAATAAATAATAAAAACAAACATATAAATCGTGCCAGTCGGCACAAATAAAAGGGTAATTTATGAAAAAGAAACTCATTTTGATTTTCGCAGTTATCGCACTCGTAGCAGTGCTCACCACTTGCTTTGTTGCTTGCAACAAGGGTTATAAGTGGCACTCAGTTGGTGGCGGAGACGCAACAGCAGCTGTTGAATCCAATGGTGGTTATGTTGTTAAACAAGGCAACTACCTCTACATGATCAATGGTTATGCCGGTTCAGACGAAGACAACACATTTGGTAAGCCAGTAAAGCAATCCATTGTACGCGTTGAACTCAATGCAGATGGCACACCAAACAATGACACAGCAGTTGTAGTTGTTCCAAAGAGCATTTACAATTCTTCTACGAAGAATGGTGGTTTTGCAATCTTCGGAGATTGGATTTACTATGTAACCAACAACTATGATAAAGATAAGAATGGTAACGAATCTACAACAGATAGTGACTTTATGCGCACAAAGATAGATGGTTCAGCAACACAACTTATTGCAACTATTGGTTCAAGAAGCGTAGAATATTTGTTCACAGAGTCTAGAGTTTGGTATTTTGCATCTAACGTTCTTTACTATGTAGATTTCTCTGGCATGAAGAATAAAGGAGACATCACAAATGGTAAAGGTGCAGTGAAGGGACAACTTTCAGACACAATCTCATCTGTTATTTTGAATTATGATGCAAACAAGATCTATTTCACAAGATCAGCATCTAGTGATTCCTCAATGACATACAATGAGCTTTGCTCAATTGACAAAAATGGTGCAAACTTCAAAGTTCTTGCAACTTTAGATACATATCTTGCAAGAGGAGAAAAGGCAATTGAGAATCAACAAAAGGTATTCACATTCTCACTCCTTGGTGTTAAGGCAGAAGCAGATGGTGCAGATACTCTCTACTACACAAAGTCATACAAGCTCAACGAAACAAAGACAGCAGGCCTCTTCATGAACAAGGTTGCAGGTGAGTTCAAGGTTGCAGATGAAAAGCACCTTACAACAAACTCTGTTACAACACTTTATCCACTTGGATATAGCGAAGGCGCACTTGCATATGATGCTCAAAGCGTATATTGCTGGTACAGCGGAGACAACGCTGGTGATCCACTTCAAGTAACAGATGGTTCAAAGACAGTTTGGTTTGTAAGAGATGGCTATGCATACTACACAGCAGCTTCTTCTCCAACAACTCTTTATAAGATTGCTTATAAAGTAGCAGAGAATACATCAATCATTCTTGAAGAAGGCATGAAGTCAGATTGGCTCCCACTTGATGGCGCAGGGGACAACTTCTACTTCTTTGCATCTAATGACAACAACTACATCCACTACATCAACTACTTAACATTTGATAAGGATGCAGAAGATGCAGCAAGCACAATGATTGGTATCTATCTAGACAGCGAAAAACCAGAAGAGGAAGAATAATTAAAATGACAAAGACCATTTTCGTCACGGGCGGTAGTCGCGGTATAGGCGCGGCTATCGTTAAGTGTGCGGCAGGCAAATATAATGTATGTTTCACATACAATAAACATAAAGACCTCGCTGAGAACTTAGAAAAAGAACTCGGCAGTCTTGGTGTTGTAGCTGTGCAGTGTGACGTCCGTGATGAAAAGTCTATAAAAAACGCAGTGGAGTTTGCAAAAAAGCGTTTTGGCAAGATAGATATTCTTGTTAACAATGCTGGCATCTCTAAGAGCGGACTTCTCATTGATTTAGATGAGAAGGAATGGGATGACGTCTTTGCGGTAAACGCAAAAGGCGCCTATCTCACATCAAAGGCTGTGCTCAAAGATATGCTCTCACGTGGAAGTGGCGCTATAGTCAATATATCGTCCATATGGGGAGAGCAGGGCGCAAGCTGTGAAGTTGCATATTCATCATCTAAGGCGGCCGTAATTGGCTTTACAAAGGCTCTAGCAAAAGAGGTTGCACCAATGGGTGTAAGAGTAAATGCAGTTGCTCCTGGGGCTGTAGATACAGATATGATGAAATGCTATACAGAAGACGAGATCAAGGATATTTGCAGTGAAATACCACTTGGAAGACTTGCTCATCCAGAAGAGATTGCTAGTGCAGTTTTGTTCCTAGCAGAAAACGAATATATTACAGGGACTGTTCTATCCGTAAATGGTGGATGGAACACCACAAATAATTAAAAAACGTAGTTTAAGTAGCGAAAATTAATAGGTAAACAATGAAATTGGCAAGAAAAATCACATTCCAAATATTTGAAGGCATACTTGCAGGACTAATGATAACCATTGGTTGCTGTGTATATTTAGCATGTTCAGCAAGCGGTGAA
>DBVO01000024.1:1103-1528 GCA_002308215.1 Christensenella sp. UBA1262 | reverse complement strand
GTTTGCTATTTTGGATTCTCGCTCTATACGGGCAAGATTGGATTTATCGTTGCCAGCCATACAAAAGAAGATATCTCTGTTCTTTTACTTGGACTTCTTGGAAACGTAATTGCAGCAACAGTATTTGGTATTGCTATAGGGTATGCTATTCCAAGCCTTAGAGACACAGCACTTGCAGCTTGTACAGCAAGACTTAACCAAGAGTGGTGGCAAACACTTCTTCGTGGTATTGGCTGTGGCATTTTAATGTATGTGGCGGTTGGTCTTTTCAAAGAAAAGAAAACTCCACTTGGAATTGTATTTGCTATTCCAGCATTCATCTTAGCAGGTTTTGAACACTCTATTGCAGATATGGGATACTTTGCAATAGCTGGTATGTATTCAGCAAAGGCATTTGGGTTTATTTGGCTTGTAATCTTAGGCAA
>DBVO01000024.1:0-967 GCA_002308215.1 Christensenella sp. UBA1262 | reverse complement strand
AAAAGGAGAACATCATGTCAACCTACAAGACCGATATTGAAATAGCACAAGAGTGCAAGATGAAGCCGATTTTCGAAATTGCAGAAGCGGCAGGTATTGATGAAAAATATATCGAACAATATGGCAGATACAAAGCCAAAGTCGATTTAAGCCTTCTTGACGAAGTCAAGCGCCCAGATGGCAAGCTCGTGCTTGTTACAGCAATTACACCTACACCAGCAGGTGAGGGGAAGACAACCACTACAATCGGTCTTGCAGACGGTTTAAAGCGCATTGGCAAGAATGTCATCGTAGCACTTAGAGAACCATCTCTCGGCCCTGTATTCGGCGTTAAGGGCGGCGCAGCAGGCGGCGGCTATGCACAAGTTGTTCCAATGGAAGATATTAACCTTCATTTTACTGGAGATTTCCATGCAATTGGCGCAGCAAACAACTTGCTTGCAGCTATGCTTGATAACCATATTCAACAAGGCAATGCCTTAGGCATTGATGTTCGTAAGATCACATGGAAGCGCTGCGTTGACATGAATGATCGTCAACTTCGCTTCATTGTAGATGGACTTGGCGGGAAGGCAAATGGTGTTCCACGTGAAGATGGTTTTGACATCACTGTTGCAAGTGAAATCATGGCAGTTCTTTGCCTTTCTAATTCAATTACAGATCTCAAAGAAAGACTTGCTAGAATCATTGTTGGTTACACATATGATGATAAGCCTGTTACATGTGGACAACTTAAAGCAGCAGGTGCTATGGCAGCGCTTTTGAAAGATGCATTAAAGCCAAACCTTGTACAAACACTTGAAGGAACACCTTCATTTGTACATGGTGGCCCATTTGCAAACATTGCACACGGATGCAACTCTGTTACAGCAACAAGATGTGCTATGCGTCTTGGTGATTACTGTGTCACAGAGGCTGGCTTCGGCGCAGATCTTGGCGCAGAGAAGTTCCTTGATATTAAGTGCCG
>DBVO01000030.1:397-10482 GCA_002308215.1 Christensenella sp. UBA1262 | reverse complement strand
ACAGTTGATCCATTAATCATAAAAGAATATACTAACTCTTCTTTAACTACTGGGCCTCCAGAAACGAATGGGCGCTGTGCTGCGTCTTGCAACATGCGGTTTTCAGTAGCAATATCATTTGACCAAAGTAAACCATAAACAGCACCAAACATCACGAGCAAAAATATAGCCGCGATTATCATAGAGTTTAGAGCAAATTTAATTCTTAGTTTTTTGATCAGATCCACGATTACTACCTTTAATTAAATATACAAAATAGGACTTTTATTGTTGCGTTTTGTGCATATAAACATTGTTTATTGTTTATATGGGGCAAGGCGGTATCCCACGCCACGTACAGATTCTATAGTGAAAGAGAGCCCCAAATGATATAACTTTTTTCTAAGGAATGACATATATACTTCAAGGTTATTTGATTCAAATTCACTATCTAGCCCCCATGCTTTTAAAATCAAATCATCTTTTGAAGCAACAAAATTTGGATATTCAAATAAGTACCTCAAAATCTCAAATTCTTTTTGCGAAAGTCTTATCTCACCTTTAGGGGAAGTTAAAACAAATGAAGATAAATCTAGTGCAGCCTCTTCATATTCCAATTTATTATCTGACACCAGTTTGCCTTGGCGTCTAAGCACAGCACGTATACGTGCAGAAAGTTCGGTATATGAAAATGGTTTAGAAACATAATCGTCTGCGCCTTTATCTAGCCCAGCAACTTTATCGCCTTCGCTTGCAAGAGCGGTGAGCATAATAATAGGTGTTGATACCTTTTTTGCACGCAAAGCAGAAAGGACATCAAAACCATTCATTTTTGGCATAATTACATCGAGCAAAATTACATCATACATACCTGTTGAACCATAGGCAAGTCCATCTGCGCCGTCATAAACCGCATCTACATCATATCCATCTTTCATTAGCATTTTTGCTAATGCAAGGGATAATTCTTTTTCATCTTCAACGAGTAAAATTTTCATCTGTCCTTCCTCCGTTTTCAGTATAATATCTTTTGTTTCTTAAAACAACATTAAAATTTGTAATTCTCAAAAAGTGCATGATTTCAAATAAATGCTATGTTTTAAATGTATAAATAGTATAAAAGTAACTTACATATGCGCGCAAAATCGGTTTTCGCTATTGCGAAAAACCTGCGCGAGTGATATAATCTTATATTATGAAAAACGCATACACAAAACTTTTTATTGTTCTAGCATTTGTTCTGCTCCTTGTAGTTGCAGGACTTTTTGCATGCGTTTATCATACAGCGTTTACAGCATATGCAGACGGAACTCCTTCATTTACGATTACGACCACAACAGGTCAAGAATGGCAATTGAGATATGAGGGAGTGCTTTTACAAGAGATTAATGGAAGCTTTTTTAACTATGAGGATGACGATGATCCAACTCAGCCTGCAATAGTTTTTAAGAATTTGATCCAGGCAAAGCTTGAAGCGCTTAGTAGAGATCCAGAAGATTATAATCTCACTTTTAATATGCCAATTCCAAACATATCATTTGAAAATGATATGGATTCAAACCCATATACCGAATTGAACGACAGCGAAATAATCGTTCAAGTTGATTATCTTGGCATTCTTTCTAGCCCATCAACCAGTTTAGAATATAAACCGCAAGGCGCAGATGATTCTGAATATGTTGTTTTCCCAACTATTGGCGGAAACAGACTTCGCTTTGGTCAAAGCGTTAATAAAGGGGATTATGAAGTTCGCGTTAAAGTCGGCGAAACATTTACATATCTTGGAAGGCCTTATAATCCAACATCCACAAGCACATCGTTAGTGTGCCACATAACGGACGCAAATTTACCAGACAGACTCATTCATGTTCCAGAGAGTGGCGAGTTGTCATTTGAATTTGGTTTAACCCTGGCGGAAATTGCAACTCGCACATCAGAGCGTGATTCTAGAGGAACATGGACCATTTCAGCAGGACAAAATCCAGATTCTAAACTCCCAGCAAACGACAACGAGAGAATTGTTTATATGGACTTCCAATCTGTTAACCAGAACTATAATAACAGAACGAACATAGCTGTTCCTATGACAATCTCAAAGCGCAGATTAAGCGTATACGTAGATAGTGTAGATGCTATTAAAGGTCAGCCACTTGTAACAAATATTGGGTATAGTGTTGACAGTGCTTTAGTAGGAGATGATACTCTTGAATCCATAGGATTCAAAATTGATACTAGCGCAGTAGATATTAATACAGAAGGCGAATATGCTATATATGTAACAGTTACCAATCCGAATTATAATCCAATTACCAGAAACTATGAAACCCAGCACGTTTTACATAGTTTTTACAGAGTGCATTCAAACAAGGTATATTGTTTATTTGATGATTTTAGAAGTGTAATCGTTTCAAGGCCAGATGGCTTTATTAACATGAATGTTATTGTTGGCAACACAGGTGATCTTTTTGAAAATGACGAGGCACTTGTTGGCATGACAGTAATTGCAAACTACGTTGTTTTAGTAACTGATGAAGATGGCAATATGCTTAGCGGCCTTGGAGAGATAACTCTTACTCTTGAAAAGAGGCCAGATGATTATGCAATAGCATATCAACTAAACGGAGAAACCGTAGTAGTTCTTTTAGACGAGAACAATTCATTTGTATTACCAAATGATGTGTTGGCATTTTCTGTGCTTAAAAAGAATCCGGAACCATATAGCAACATGGTAGAATGGAATGCAGCTCTAACTGCAATATCTGTGTTGATTATTTTGTTTGCTGTGGCGATTTGGGTTGTAATTATACTTTATATTACAAAGAGGAGGCTACTTAAATGATTGACGCATTGCTCTTATCAGTTCAATATACGTCAATGGTTATAGCCATCCTTTCTGCGATACTTGGCGTAGTCGCAGTGATATTTGCAGTGCTTCTTGGTATGCTTATTACGAGAAACAAGGCAGATAGAGCAAGACTTGACCATGATGTTTATAAACGAGAATTAGTTACCAAAAAACAATTAAGACAAGAAAAACGCGAGAAAAAGAAAAAAGAAGGCGAACCAAAACTTCGCCATGGCAAGAAGAACAAACGATAAATCGTTTGTTTTTCAATACTCAGGCTATGCAAAACAAACCTCTTAAAACCTCTTTAAAAGATCGTACGAAAAAGTCGATAATCATTTTGATTATTGCAATTGTTTGCAATATAGCGCTTGCTTTTGTCAAATTGTATGTTGGACTTGCCGCAAACAGCCTTATGATCATGCTTGACGCGGTTAATAGTTTTTTTGACATTTTAACAGCCATTGCAACTTTAGTTGCATTTGCACTTTTGTTTGTTAAGTTTACAGAAAAAGCACCTTTTGGTTATGGCAGAAGTGAATACGTCGCAGGATTTGTCGTAGCAACGGTGTCCGTCGTGCTTGGCGGTGTATTTTTAATGCGTTCACTTAATCGTATTGCAATGCCTGAGCCACTATATTTTGGTATAACATATTGCATTTTAATATCTGTTGCATTGTTGGTTAAAGTAGGCCTTGCGGTTATGTTTACTCTTGCTAATCGCAAATTCCACTCAAAAGCATTATCTGCACTTATGCTAGATAGCTTTTTGGATGTTGGAATAACGGCTACCTCGCTTGTTTCATTTGCTATTTCAAGCCAAGTTAATTATGCGGTAGACGCAATAGTAGGTATTGTGGTCAGCATCGCAGTAATTATTTTTGGCGTCATAATGATTGCGGACAACCTTAGAAGCGTTGTTGTTGGCGATAAGTGCAAAGACGAAATTGAGTTGGTTAGAAGCACGTTTTCTGGCATAGATGGCGTTAAAAATGTCGGTAAAATAATTTTGCATGACTATGGTTTTTCATCTAAGATTGGCACGGTAGAAATAGAGCCAGATAATTATGAAAATATAGAGAAGCTTTTGAGCGATTTTGATAGCATATCAAAAGAGCTTCAAGAAGCTGAAGGGATAAAGATCCAAGTAGTATTAAAGAGAGACAATGATTAACCTGAAAAATCAAGTGAATATTGACTTTTTAGTGTTAAGTGATAAAATAAACATATAAAATATAAGGGACATAGTCCCTTGGGGGATAACTATGAGCGATGAAGAAAAGAAAGAATTAGAAGAACAAGTTGTCGAACCAGAGCAAGAGGAAGCAAAACCTGAACTGGAAGAACAACCTGTAGAAGAACCAGCTGAAGAGCCGGCAGCAGAGCCTGTAGAAGAGCCAGCTGAGAATCCAGAGGAGCCTGTTGAAGAAATAGCTCCTAGTGAAGAACCGGCACCAAAGCAAAAGAGAGTTCGTAAAAAACGCACAAAAGAACAAAGAAAAAAGAGTGCAATTAAGGCTCTCATTATAGTTGGTTCAATAGTTTTAGCATTTGCTATCTTTATTAGCGGTTGCGCAATTGCCAATGCAACAGGAACAAAAGCTCTTATTGCACAAGGCAGCAAAGTCGAAAAAGTTGAATATACACAACATGCGCAATTAGCACCTACAAAAGATGCAGATGGATATTACTCTTTCACAAAACCAGATGATAGAGATTTCAAGATTGTTCAACTTACCGACGTTCATATTGGTGGCGGATGCTTCTCAAACCAAAAAGATGCTTGGGCAATGAACGCAGTTGCAACTATGGTTCGCGCTGAACAACCAGATCTTGTCATTGTTACTGGTGATATTGCATATCCAGTTCCATTCCAAGCAGGTACATTTAACAACTTGCATGCAACACAAATCTTTGCAAATATTATGGAGCACCTTGGCGTATACTGGACATTTACATTTGGTAACCATGATACAGAGATTTATGGTACCCATGACAAACAAGCTATTTGTGATTTCTATGAGAACTCCAACTTCAAGTATTGCTTGTTCAATCGTGGCTCTTTGTATGATACTCATACAACAAAAGAAGGATTTGACGATAAAGGCGCAGGCAACAACATCATTAAGGTTAAGAACAGCGCAGGTCTTATAACACAAGCAATCGTACTTCTTGATAGCCATAGCTACTTTGATGGAGACTATCTTGGAATTCAATGGAAATATGATAATTTGCATCAATGCCAAGTAGATTGGTATGCACAAGAAATGGATAAGCTCGTGCAACAAAACGTGGCAAATGGTGGTGCAAACGAACCAATCAAGAATATGGCATTCTTCCATATTCCACTTGTTGAATATCGTGATGCATGGAAACAAGTAGTAGAAAAGCATGGCGAAATAAGAAATGAAGTTCTTGAGGAAGGCGAAGTTATTTCTCCAGAAGTAACATATTACTATGGTGTTATGGGTGAAAAATATCAAGCACGTCATGGAGTTACAACATACGGCGTCTACTGCGGATATCAACAAGATGAATTCTTCGAAACAGGTTTAACCCATGGATTAAAAGCAATCTTCTGTGGCCATGACCACTACAACAACTTCTCAATTTCATATAAAGGCATCCGCTTGACATATGGTATGAGTATTGACTATCTCGCATATAGCGGAATATTCAAGGTTCACTCTCAACGTGGTTGTACAGTAATTACACTTAATAATTCAGGCGATTTTAATAGTGTTCCTAGAAATTATTATAGAGATTACAATGTAGCAGCAGAAAAGGGAGACCTCGAAGACATTGAATATTAATAGTAAAATAATAGGTAAAACGGCACTCATTTGAGTGCCGTTTTTCTTTACAAAAAAAATATGTACACATTGCGTGTGTTTCGCTTGAAATAGCATTTTAAAAATGCTATACTAAGTTATACTCGTAGGAGGGCGAAAATGGAATCTTCAAAACTCGAATTTTTGACCGCCAAAGCAAGACAACTCCGAGATGACGCAATCGAGATGATTGGTCGCTTCGGTGTCGGTCACATCGGGGGCGTAATGTCCGTGATGGATGCTTTGACGGTTCTTTATTATGACAAGGCAAAAGTCGATCCAAAGAATCCTAAATGGAACGAGAGAGACCGCGTTATCATGTCCAAAGGACATGCAGGGCCTGCAATGTATGTTGTACTTGGCGATCTTGGGTTCTATCCAAGAGAATGGGAGAAGACATTGAATCTTAACGGTACAAATCTTCCATCTCACTGTGATATGCAAAAGACACCAGGTATTGATATGACAGCAGGATCACTTGGACAAGGCCTCTCAGTTGCAGTCGGCATGGCAGAAGCTGCGAGACTTGATCATAACCCAGCGACAATCTATTGCATTATAGGCGATGGAGAAAGCCAAGAAGGACAAATTTGGGAAGCAAGTATGTATGCTGGCTCACATCACCTTGACAATCTTATCGTAATGCTGGATTACAACAAAATGCAACTTGATGGCAAGGTAGCAGATATCTGCGATATCGCTCCACCTGCAGAAAAATGGAAATCCTTTGGATTTGATGTGCAAGATATTGATGGCAATGACATTGAACAAATTGCAGATGCTATCGATAATGCTAAGGCAAGAAAAGGATTTGCTCACATGATTGTTCTCAATACTATCAAAGGAAAGGGAGCAAGTTTTGCAGAAGCAGCATCTAATTGCCACAGCATGTCAATTCCAGAAGAACTCTGGAGAAAAGAGACGGGGAGGACAGAGTAATGACAGACGAAAGAGAAATTAGACAAACTTTGGCTTCCGCTCTCGTAGAAAAAGCAAGAAAGGATGACCGTATTGTTGTTTTGGATGCAGATCTTATGAGCTGCCATGCAACAAAAGTGTTCAAACAAGAATTCCCAGACAGATTCTTTAATGTAGGTATAGCTGAAGCAAATATGATTGGTATGGCAGCAGGTATGTCAACATTTGGGAAGATTCCATTCACATATAGCTTTGCTCCATTTGCTACACGTAGATGCTTCGACCAAATCTTTATTTCCGTTGCATACGCAGGACTTAATGTTAAGATGGTCGGTTCTGAACCTGGTGTCGCCGCTGAAGCAAATGGTGGTACACATATGCCATTTGAAGATATGGCCATTATGCGCTCTATCCCAAAAATGGTTTGCTTCGAACCAACAGACGCAACAATGATGGAGAAGGCTCTTGATGAGATTATCAATTATCCATCATCAGTTTATATCCGTATGTTCCGTAAAAAAGCAGCTAAGATATATGATGATACTCTTGATTTCCATCTTGGCAAAGCAATTGAACTTAGAGATGGTTCAGATGTAACGCTTATTGCAAGTGGTATTATGGTTGAGCGCGCACTCCAAGCAGCTGATGAGCTTGCAGGAGAAGGCATATCAGCAAAGGTAGTCAATATCCATACTTGGAAACCAATCGATAAAGAAGCTATCGTAGCAGCTGCTAAAAAGACTGGCGCAATTGTTACTTGTGAAAACCATAATATCTTTGGTGGGCTTGGCAGTGCAGTAGCAGAAGTTGTCGTTGAAAAGTGCCCAGTTCCACTTAAGATGGTGGGTGTAAAGGACGAATTTGGACAGGTAGGGAAGAACGCATATCTCAGCGAAGTATATGGTCTAACCACCGCAGATATCGTCAAAGCAGCAAAAGAAGCAATTAGTAGAAAATAATAGAATTGGCGTTTTATCTCTTCAAAATACAGGGGTAAAGCGCCAATTTTGATAAAAAGTTTAAGGAGAAAGATTATGAAAGATATGGGTGATATCAAATATGTTGGCGTCAACGATCATGACATTGACTTATTTGAGGGCATGTATGATGTCCCAAATGGCATGGCATATAATTCCTATGTAATTTTGGACGAGAAGGTTGCAGTTATTGATACAGTCGAAGCAAGATTTACACATGAGTGGTTGGATAATGTTAAGAAGGCTCTTGGCAATCGCAAACCAGATTATCTTATTGTCCAACACATGGAACCAGACCATTCTGCAAACATAGCTAATTTCTTAAAGGTTTATGACAAAGCAATAGTTGTTGCATCAGCAAAAGCATTCCAAATGATGCAAAACTTCTTTGGCACAGATTTTGCTGACAGAAGAATTGTTATAGCAGATAGAGATGTTTTGGATCTTGGCAAGCATACTCTTGTATTTATTGCCGCTCCTATGGTCCATTGGCCAGAAGTAATGGTAACATATGATGTTGAGTCTAGAACATTGTTCTCAGCTGATGGCTTTGGTAAGTTTGGTGCTCTTGATGTTGAAGAAGATTGGGCATGCGAAGCAAGAAGATACTATTTTGGAATTGTTGGAAAGTATGGTGCTCAAGTTCAACTACTTCTTAAAAAGGCAGCAGATTTAGATATTGATAGAATTTGTCCGCTCCATGGTCCTGTTTTGGATGAAAACCTTGGTTATTATATTGGATTGTATAACACATGGTCTTCATATAGTGTCGAAACAGAAGGTATTGTAATAGCATACACATCAGTTTATGGTCATACAAAAGAAGCGGTAGAACTTCTTGCCAAAAAACTTAAAGATAAAGGGTGCCCAAGAGTAGAAGTCAGCGATCTTGCTCGCTGTGATATGGCAGAAGCCGTAGAAGATGCGTTCAGATATGGCAAGATTGTATTTGCTACCACAACATACAATGCGGAGATATTCCCATTCATGCGCACATTTATTGAAAACTTACGTGAGCGCAACTTCTCTAATAAGACAGTTGCTTTTATGGAGAACGGAAGCTGGGCTCCATTGGCAACAAAAGTGATGAAAGGCATGCTTGAAAACTGCAAGAACCTTAAATACTGCGAGAATGGCGTACATATTAAGAGCGCACTTTCAGATGAGAGTAAAAAAGAGATTGAAGCACTCGCAGATGAGCTTTGTGGAGAATATATTGCAAGAAGTGACATCCAACAAGTGAAGAATGATGACAAGGCACTCTTTAATATTGGATATGGTTTGTATGTTGTTACTTCAAATGACGGAGAAAAGGATAATGGCCTTATAGTCAATACTGTTACACAAGTTACAAATACACCATCAAGAGTAGCGGTTACAATTAATAAGCAAAACTATTCACACCATGTAATCAAACAAACAGGCATAATGAATGTAAATTGCTTGAATATTGAAGCTCCATTCAGTGTGTTTGAGGCATTTGGATTTAGAAGCGGAAGAAATATTAATAAATTCGAGGATTGTGAAAATGTAACTCATTCAGCAAATGGTTTGGCAATCCTTCCAAAATACATCAACTCATTTATGTCATTGAAAGTTGAACAATATATGGATCTTGGAACCCATGGCATGTTCATTTGCTCTGTTACTGAGGCACGTGTAATTAATAATGTTGAAACAATGACATATACATATTATCAAAAGAATGTTAAGCCAAAGCCACAAACAGAAGGCAAGAAGGGCTTTGTTTGCAAGGTTTGTGGTTATGTCTATGAGGGTGATGAACTCCCAGAAGATTTTGTGTGCCCATTGTGCAAACATGGCGCAGCAGATTTTGAGCCAATAAAATAAATATTGCAACCATATTAGTTTGCTGGTATAATGTATTTAACAAAATAGAAGGAGATCTGTTTATGAAATACGTATGTGAACTTTGCGGATGGGAATATGATGAAGAACTTGGTTCGCCAGAAAATGGTATTGAACCAGGCACAAAATTTGAGGACCTTCCAGATGATTTTGAGTGCCCACTTTGTGGCGCAGGCAAAGATAGCTTCGCAGAAGCATAATGATCAAACGAATAGTTTATTAAAACAAAACGCGAGGATTAACCCCGCGTTTTGTTTTGTTATTATCTAATTATTTTTCTACGTTATACTTTTTTGCAGCCTCAAGGAAGCTTACAAATAATGCTCCTGGACGGTTTGGACGAGATGTAAATTCTGGGTGGAATTGTACTCCAACAAAGTAACCATCATCTTTTGTTTCAACCGCCTCTACTATAATTCCATCAGGAGACATGCCAGAAAGAACTAATCCTGAAGATTGGAGTATATCACGATAGTCATTATTGAATTCATAGCGATGGCGATGTCTTTCGCTAATTAATTCTGAACCATAAGCTGAGAAGAGTTTGGTGCCTTTTTTAATTACACATGGATACGCTCCAAGTCTCATTGTTCCACCTATCTTAAGCCCAAGCTTATCTGGCATAATATCAATAACCTTTGAGCCTTCAGCGAACTCACCACTACA
>DBVO01000030.1:0-367 GCA_002308215.1 Christensenella sp. UBA1262 | reverse complement strand
GCATCTCTCGCATATTCTATAACTGCTATTTGCATTCCGAGACATATTCCAAAGTATGGAATTTTGTTTTCTCGAGCATATTTTGCGGTTTCTATCATTCCACTTATACCTCTAGATCCAAAACCACCAGGGACTAATATTCCGTCCACGCCTTTCAAAATCTTAGGCGCTGAGGCCGGTGTTATTTTTTCACTATCAACCCAACGGATATTAAGGTGTTTCCCAACGGCATATGAAGCATGCTGCAAAGCCTCAATAATTGAAATATAAGAATCGTGTAGAGAAACGTACTTGCCGACGATAGCAATTTCAAGCTCGCCAGCTCTCGCTTCTACTTTTGCAAGCATATCTGTCCATTCAGAAAGGT
>DBVO01000049.1 GCA_002308215.1 Christensenella sp. UBA1262 | reverse complement strand
GTTCTAATATCTTCGCTAAGTTTTGAATCATCGATGTAGAGAATATAATGGCCATCGCCAATCAACGCATATGCATAATTGACAGGATTATATATAATATCTGAGCCTCTTAGATTAAATAGCCAAGCTATATCATCAAGGGCGGAGACAACAGCAAAATTGCAATCCTCTTTTTTGATTGATTCAACAAGTTCAGCAAGTTTATCTTTAACACTCTTTCCAGCTTCTTCAAATGGAATAATAAATGCTTTACTTGCTGGTAGAGCAGGGCGATCTTTCCAGATCTCATCAACAATTGCTCCGTCATCAACAAGCTTTGCTTTTGGTAAACCTAGAGATAGATCTTCTACAAAATATAAATCAGTAGTAGTGAAGTCAAAAGCTATAACTAGATCTTCCCCGAGAGCTTTAATATATTCGCTTATTCTTGGAACACCTTTTTCGCCAGCCCTCATAAGAGTGATGCCTGTACCATCTAATTCTCTTGCTGCTTGCAAGAAATATCTACCATCTGTCCATAAGGCAGCATCTTTTTGCGTGACCACCAATACACCAGCGCTTCCTGTAAAACCTGAGAAGAATTCACGTGTTTTAAAGTGATCTTCTATATACTCACTTCCATGATCATCGCTTGTTAAAATAAGGTAAACATCATACCCACGGTCAATCATTAATTTTTGAAGCTTAGAGATATTTTCTTTCATAATCGCTCCTTTATGCCTTCATTTTATGCATTTAAACTGTCTTTTGTGTAATTATTTTGTGCCTGTTGATCCGAAGCCAGCTGTTCCTCGTTCGCTATTTTCTAGCTCGTCAACCTCTTCAAAATCAGCTGTATAATATGGTGCAACAACAAGTTGTGCAACCCTTTCGCCCTTTTCGACAACTTGTGGAATATTGGAATGATTATGCATAGCAACCATTATTTCTCCACGATAATCGCTGTCGACAACGCCTACTTTATTTGCAGGGGCAATACCACGTTTTGATGCCAAGCCACTTCTTGCATATACAAGGCCTACTGAACCTTCAGGTAGTTCAATAGAAAGCCCGGTGTGGACAAACTTTGTTTCGCCACTTTCTATGACGAGCTTGTCTTCATCCATACATGCGTATAAGTCTGCGCCCGCAGCAAATGGAGTGCCATATTTTGGCATTACAGCATCTGGTCTTAATTTTTTGATTTTAACAGGAACATGTGTTGTCATATTAGTTTCCTCTTTTAAGAATTTGTGCTTCGCACTTAATTTTACTATCTTCAGTTAGTATTATTTTGCCATAATTGTCTGCGACAATCTTTCCACTCTTAGGATTTTTAACAGATAATACTTCGCCGACTATATCAGCATCTACATCAGAATACTCAAATGACAAATCGCAATTTTCCATCTTGCAATTAATCAGTTTTAGATTTTTGCAATAGCAAAGAGGTTGTGTGCCGCTGATAGTGCAGTTCTCAAAGGTTATATCTTCGGCATACCAAGCAAGATATTCGCCTTTTACAACGCTATTTCTTATAATTGCATTTTTAGTGTGCCAAAAGGCATCTTTTGTATCTAAAACACTATCTTCAATAACTAGATCATGCACATACTGGAAAGAGTATTTCCCTTTGTATTGCAGATTAGCTATACTGATATGAGAAGATTCAAAAAAGCCATATTCGCTTTCAACCGAAATATTTTTTCCAAGAATTCGATGGCTTCGCCATCCAAATTCTGGAGAAATAACTGAGGTGTTTAAGAGTTCTATGTCGGAGCATTCTCTTAAAGCCTTAATCCCATGCAATTTGCTGTCTTTAACAACGATGCGATGAGAATACCAAAGGGCTGCTCTGCATTTTGCTGTCATTTCTACGCGCTCTAGCGCAACATTCTCGTCGTGCCAAAGAGGGTAACGCAAATCCATATAGCAGTCCTTAAGAGAAACATTTCTTGCTTCTTTGAGGGCGGATTCTCCATCTTCTTCACCCTCAAATCTACAATTTAATAACTCTACCTCATCTACACCATATAAAGCGCGCTCTTCTGGGAAGATTTTGTTTTCTATTATTTTCATTAGGAGTTATCTCCTTAAAGTTAATTTACATCAAATCTTTGGCGCTATTCTCGTCAAGGAAGTCGCTTTCGGCTTCAACAACGGTTGGCTCCTCAGGTTCCTTTGGAAGTAGCCACTCGTCGCCTTGTGGTTTTGATTCTTCTATAGGCGCTGTGCCTTTGAGTTTTTCTGCCTCTTCTGGTGTACCATCCGAAACGAACTTTTTGCACCAAATACCCGAACGCAAAATAACGAATCCAACCACAACTTTTATTATTTCAAGAGATTGAATGACCAAATACATCCAAATCACATCTAAATTGGTGGCTCTTGATAGTATCAACGCCATAGGCACAGGGATTACCCATGTAAAGAAACTATCAAACAAAAAGGTTATAAATGTACGTCCGCCTGCTCTAATAGTGAAATATGCAGAATTTACAAGTGCTTCTACAGGAACAAAACAAGCTGCAACTATCATAACTCGAGCTGCTATTTTGCGAACCTCGTCTGTTGTGTTGTATATATTCGGGAAAACAAAAGCAAGTCCTGCATATAGTCCTGCAAGCACGGTGCAGAAAAATGTAGAGAAAGCCATCAGTTTTCTCGCTGTATCTTTTGCTTCATCAATTTTGCCAGCGCCTAAGATGTTTCCAACAATTATACCTGTAACCGCGCCCATAGTTATGTAACTTGCGGCAAACAAGTTATTCATGGTGTTTTGGATATTTAAAGCTGCAACTGTTGCAAGACCGCGAACGGAATAGCATTGGAATATCATTGAAATTCCAAGCGACCATAAAACCTCGTTAATAAATACAGGGAAGCCCTTTCTTATATAAGCTTTGGCATCAGCAGCAGGGACTCTTAACGACTTCCATACGCCTTTAAAATATGGGAGCTTTTTAGACACGTGGCACCAAATTATTAAAATAATCATCTCCACATATCTAGAGACTACAGTTGCAATAGCAGCACCTTTTACTCCAAGGGTTGGCGCACCAAATTTACCATAGATAAGAACGTAGTTTAAAAACAGGTTGACAGCAACTGCGACTAAACCTGCCACCATAGGTGGCAAAGTCTTTTGTGTGCTACGAACCGTTCCGGCATATACCTGAGATATGACAAAAGCAGGAAGGCCAATAATCATAATTGTCAGGTAGCTAACGCCATAATTTAAAGTTGCGCCAATATCACCCGTTGTACCAGTATCTGTTAGATAGAAGTTGATAAGTGCTTTGCCAGCAGCGCCAAATATTAAGATTGCGACAACTGTAATAAACAAACCCCAATACATCGAAAAACGGATGGAGTGTTTCATACCAGTTTCATTTTTTGACCCGTAATATTGAGCGGTGAATATACCAACACCCGATGTTGCACCAAAAATGGCCAAATTGAAGACAAAAAGCAGAATGTTTGCGATAGAAACGCCAGACATTTGCTCTGTGCCAACCTTACCAACCATGATGTTGTCTAACAGGTTAACAAAATTTGTTATGACGTTTTGCACAAGTATAGGAATAGCAACGGCAAAGACCATTTTATAAAATGCTTTGTCGCCTATGAGTTTAGAAAATATGTTTTGTTTTTTGTCCAGTGTCATATTATATATACCTATACAAGCAAAAAGAGTATATCACAGGTTTTTGTTTCTTCAAAGTGATTTATTTAAAATCAAACAAAAATTCGCTAATTATGCGAATTTTTGCATAATAAAAGGCGCCCACAATGAGCGCCTAATATTTATTATATGAAGTTTAATCTACAAAAACAGGGATGTGGGCAAGATAAATAATATCATCTCTATCTTTTGCGTCCCCTTCTGCAAGAACGAATGCTTTTGCTACGATCTCGCCACCAGCAAGACGAACGATTTCCTCGAGACCTTTAAGGCTTCCGCCAGTAGAGACTACGTCATCAACAATTGCTACGCGTTTTCCACGCATCAAATCGGCGTCATGTTTTGAAAGATAAAGAGTTTGCACGCTGCCTGTTGTTATGGATTTGACAGAAGTTTGTATGCCATCTTGCATATAGAGCTTTTTGGATTTGCGACACACTGCATAGTAGTGTTGGCCTAACTCTCTAGCAACAACGTGAGCAAGTTGGAGTCCTTTGGACTCAGCAGTGATTACAACATCACATGGTGGGAGTTTCTTTGCAAGTTCTTTTCCGCAATGTTCCGTTAGCTCTTGATTGCCATGCAAGTTAAAGAAGCAAATGTGTATGCCAGGGAGTGGCAAAATTGGAAGGTCTGTTTTGTAGCCGTTTAGATCAACGGTATAGAATTGATCCATAATTTCCTCCATGGGCAGCGCCCAAATATATTAACATAGTCATTATAAGGCCTAGAACGGATTTTTTCAACAAGAATTTTAAAAACAGAGCGTCAAAAAATAGGGAAACGGGAGATTAATCTCCCGCAATTAAAAATTTGATAGAAAAGTTAATTTGGCCAAATATATGTTTGCAGGTTTCGTGGTTTATGTTATAATAAGCCCATGGTAAACATTGGCAACAGCTGGGATAGAATATTAAAAGAGGATTTCGAAAGCGAAAATTACCAACATCTTCGTGAGTTTTTGAAGGACGAATATTCTCATCATGTCATATATCCAAATATGTATGACATATTTAGCGCGTTAAAAGTGACACCATATGAAAATGTAAAGGTAGTAATTTTGGGGCAAGATCCTTATCATGGACCAGGACAAGCTCATGGTATGAGCTTCTCAGTAAAACCTGGCGTTGATGCTCCGCCATCTCTAGTTAATATTTTCAAAGAAATTGAAAGCGATTTAGGGATTAAAAATACATCCCCATACCTTATGCCATGGGCAAAACAAGGCGTTTTGCTTTTGAACACAGTCCTTACTGTTCGTTCAGGTCTTGCGAACTCTCACAAAGGGAAGGGCTGGGAACAGTTGACGGATAGCATAATCAGGCATCTAAACGAACGAAATGAGCCTATTGTGTTTATGCTTTGGGGTGGTAATGCTCGCAGCAAAAAAGCGTTAATAACCAATCCTAACCATTTAATTCTAGAAACCGTGCACCCATCACCACTTTCTGCGTACAATGGGTTCTTTGGGTGCAAGCATTTCTCAAAATGCAACGCATTTTTAGAAAAGAATGGAGAAACACCTATAAATTGGGATACATCTCAAAACTAATTTAGGAGAATTATGTTGGAATTATTGCTCCCTGCAGGGAATCTTAAAAAACTTAAAACAGCATTTCACTTTGGAGCTGACGCTGTATATATTGGCGGAAAGTCTTTTTCATTGCGCGCATTTGCAGATAATTTCACAGATGATGAGATCCGCGAAGGCGTAGAATTTGCGCATAATCTAGGTAAAAAGGTTTATGTAACAGTTAATATATTTGCAAAAAATGATGATCTTTTGGCAGCGAGAGACTATTTTAAGTTTTTGGAGAGCATAGGGGTAGATGCAGTTTTAATTAGTGATATGGGGTTATTGTCCATCTGCAAAGATGTAGCGCCAAAGTTATCCATTCACTTGTCTACGCAAGCAAATACTACAAATGTTCAAGCAGTTAAATTCTATAAGAATTTAGGTGTGAAAAGAGTGGTTCTGGCAAGAGAGCTTGGATATTCCGAAATTGCAGCTATTCATAAAGAAGTTCCAGATATGGAATTAGAGGCATTTGTTCATGGCGCTATGTGCATGAGCTATAGTGGAAGATGCTTATTATCATCATATTTTTCTGGACGAAGCGCAAATAGGGGAGAATGTATACAACCTTGTCGCTGGAATTATCAAATAACAGAGGTTGAACGCCACGGCGACAAACCGCTTGAAATTGAAGAGGATGAGCGTGGCACATATTTTATGAATAGTCGCGATCTTAGGCTTCTCTCACATATCCCTGAAATATCAGATGCGGGTATAGTATCATTAAAAGTCGAAGGCCGCATGAAGAGCGAATTTTATGTTGCCACAGTTGCCAATGCATATCGCCATGCAATTGATGAATATTTAAAATCGGGGCGGATAGAACACGAAAAACTGTATAATGAATGGCTCGAAACAGTAGCGCATCGCACATATACGGATGCATATTTCGAAGGGGATAATCTCGATACAGTATGTCAAGGGGCTGGCCAACAACCAGAGAAGTACATCTTTACTGCGGTAGTTCAATCTGTTGAGAATGGTTTGACAAAAGTTGAAATGCGCAACCGCTTTAAAAAAGGCGAAGAATTATTAATTCTTTCCCCAAATGATAAATCAAATGGGAAGAGTTTCATCGTAGATGAAATCTTTGATGCAAACAATATGTCTTTAACAGATGATGCAAAACTTGTTCAACACTCATATGTGCTTAAGCTGCCTTATGAACTTGAAATAGGGGACTTGCTTCTTAAAGAATCAGTTCCAGCGAGAGTATAAAATGATAGATATTGACAGAATTAATTTTTTAGCAAAAAAGGCAAAAGAAGAAGGGCTTACTGAAGAAGAAAAACAAGAGCAAGCTAAGCTTAGACGCGCTTACATAGATAGTGTAGTAGGGAATCTGCGCTCCCAACTAAACAATACCTATACGATCGATAAAGACGGCAACGAAGTTAAGATAACCGCGCACAAGGAAGAAGACAATAAATAAGCGGTTAGAATACCAATTTTAAGACAAAACAGAAGCACAGACAATAATGCAATTTTAATAATTAAATGAGGCTTAATAGTCTCATTTTTATTTTATGTTAAAATCAACATATAATACATTTTGTATAAGAAAAATTAAGAAAAAATTTCTTTATCTATGTAGCGAAAATAAATACAGTGTGATACAATACAAATGTACATAATTTCAAGGCACTATTTTTTATTGCTTTTTTATAAGAGGAACTATGAAAAACGGCGGAGTTGACAAGAGAATTATTAAGACTAAAAATGCTATAAGAACAGCTTTTAATGAGCTTATCCAAACCAAGGATATGGCTGATATTTCCATTAGCGAACTTACAGAGAAGGCTGGTGTCACCCGCAGCACTTTTTATATGTATTATGACTCGGTGGGAGCGGTTAGAAACGATATCGAAGACATGATTATTTCTCATATTGAGAAAATCATGAGCGAAACGAATTTAGTTCAAAGCATATTCAACCCTTACCCACTTCTTTTTGCTATTACAAACGAAATTAATAAGTACGATGAGTACAACAAATATATTCTTTCTAGCAACAATTCGGGCGAACTTCTTGAGAAACTCAAGAAGATGATCGTAGATGCTTTTGTAAACACAATGCAAAAGAATAGCCAAATTCAAGTCAATGTTGCAAAAGCAAAATACGTAGCAGCTTTCTGCACAGCAGGTATTTGCGAAGCATTTAAAATGTGGTTCAATCACCAAAGCTCTTTGACGCTCGAAGAACTCTGCACACATATTTCTCAAATGGTAGCCAAAGGCTTAGCAATGGCCAATGATTTCATTAAGGAATAAGAGCATCTAGGAAGATATTTTTTAGAGAATTCATTTTTCAAAAATATAAAATATTTTTGGGAATTAGTTTTACAATAAATAATCAAATTTTAAGCGTGGGGGCAAAGTATGCTTAAATTATCCAACATTGTAAAAAACTATCCTGCTGGCAATACAACCGTTCATGCATTACGAGGCATATCGGTTGAGTTTCGCGAGAGCGAATTTGTTGCAATATTAGGTCCAAGTGGATGCGGCAAGACAACAATGCTTAACATCATTGGTGGTCTTGATCGTTATACAAGTGGTGACCTTGTTATTGGTGGCGTATCCACCAAGTCTTTTGACGAGCAACACTGGGATGCATATAGAAATGCCACGATAGGTTTTGTTTTCCAATCATACAATCTAATTCCCCACCTTACAGTAGTAGAAAATGTTGAGATGGCCCTCTCTTTAGTAGGTGAGCATCGTAAAGAACGTAGAGCAAAGGCAATTGCTGCACTTAATCGTGTTGGCATGGCAGATGAAGCAGCCAAGCGTCCAAACCAACTTAGTGGTGGACAAATGCAGCGTGTCGCCATTGCTCGTGCTATTGTTAATGATCCAAAAATTATTTTAGCAGACGAACCAACAGGTGCATTGGATAGTGAACTCAGCGTTCAAGTTATGGATATTCTTGCAGAAATCGCACAGAATCGCCTTGTTATTATGGTTACCCACAACCCAGAACTTGCCAAGGCATATTGCACAAGAACAGTTCGTTTTAAAGATGGACAAATTATTGAAGATACCGATCCATATGAATCACAAGATCCTCTTTCGGAAGAGCTAGAAGAGGACGAAAGCGGCATTCTAACCGCAGAAGCTAAGCCAGAATTGCATTTTGCATCACAAGTTGAAGAACCAGAAAAACTTGAAGATGATGCAGGCAAAGAGGCTGAAGAAGAGGTATCTCCTTTAGAAGAATATAAGCCATTAAATCTCGAAGAGATAGTTCCAGAAAAAGAGAAGAAAGTTTCCAACAGAAAACGCAGAAAGACGATGAAAGAACTCAATGCAGAGACAAAAGCTTTCTTCGATCAACTTGGTCTTAACTCTCTTTCTAAAAAGAAGAAAAAAGAACGTCCTGCTGGTTTTAAACCAACACATATGCGCGCCTCTACGGCATTTGGCCTTTCATTGCGCAACTTGTTCTCAAAATTTAGACGTACTTTCTTTACTTCATTTGCTGGTAGTATAGGCATCATTGGTTTGGCACTTGTTTTGTCTGTGTCAAACGGATTTGATTTGTACGTACAACGCATGCAGACAGAGCAATTCTCTAGTGTTCCAGTAGGCGTATATGAATATAATGTGGATTCCAATGCTGTTATGAGCATGATGACAAATCTTGCCAACACTCAGATAAAAGAATCCTCATATCCAACGGATGGAAGCTTGAAAATTACAGAGAGTGTTTCAACTCTTGAAATACTTAATGTTATGATCAATTCCTTCTTTGAAGGAAACGCATCCAAAAATGAGATTACAACAGGCTTTGATGAATATATCCACAAGATGCCAAAAGAGTATTACAAGGCGATAAGCACCTATTATGGTACTCGCTTTAATCTTGTTTCAAAATACAAAGACAAGAATGGTGTTGTGCATTATGCAGACGTTTCTCAAATGCCAGATGCTACTAGCGTGCTGACAATAGCGACAACAGTTCTCGGACAGCAAGGGCAACAACCAGAACTTTGGAACCAAATGATAGGTGATGAAGCGGAGATGACATCGCACTATGATGTAATCGCAGGCCATTATCCAACAAACAAATTCGAAGTTATGGTTTGTGTAAACTCAGAAAACGAAATTAGTAAAAAACTCCTCAATCAATTCCACATCGATGTTTACGAAAGAAATGAAGATGGTTCCATGATTATTGAGAGTGGCTATGCAAAATATAAAGAAGATCTCTCGGTTAACACACTTTTGGGCCAAGAAATTCGCCTTGTTCTCAATGATGATTATTATCAAAAGGATTCAAACGGGAACTATGTTGTCGTAGATAAGGATGGAACAACCATTGGTAAATATAACGGATACAGCAACTCTATAGCAAGCTTTATGGGTGGTGGCGGCGGAGCCCCATGGGAATATACAGATGAAACCATCCTTGGTGATATGTATGAAAACCATGGTATATCGCTTACAATCTCTGGTGTTATTCGTTTGAAGAAAGGCGACACATCAGAATATGTTTCTCGCGATACATTATGCTACACCGAGGAACTCGGTGTTTATGTAGCAAATGAAGCATACAATAGCCAAGTTGCTGCATATCAACGCGCAAAAGAAGAAGAACTAGGTAACGGAAAAACAAACGATAAATTCTCAACCAAAGACATTTTTGGGAACACAATTGATGCAGACGTAAATCTTCTTGAACATCATGAAGTTATGGATATCATGGGCGGTGCAATGCATCAACATAGTTCATATCTGAAGGCAATTGGTGCAGTGAAGATTCCTCTTTATGTTTCTGTTTATGCAAATGAATATTCACACAAAGAAAACATTGAACGCTATATCGAAAACTGGAAATATCAAGATGAAGGCAACGAAGAAATAGGTTCATTTGATGTTAGCAAAATGTTCCTTGAAAACTTGAATACAATTGTAGGCCTTGTCTCATTGCTGCTTATAGCAGTTGCATCCATTTCGCTCGTTGTTTCAACAGTTATGATCGGTGTCATTACCGCAAACTCAGTTGTAGAGAGAACAAGAGAAATTGGTATATTGCGAAGTCTTGGTGCCCGAAAAGCAGATATTAGAAACGTCTTCGTTGCAGAAACAACTATTATTGGTTTGTGGAGCGGTGTCCTTGGAATATTAATAACATATATTTTATGTCCAATCATTAGTGCAATCATAGGGGCCGTTTCTGGTATAGGTGGCCTATTGATGCTCAACCCATGGCATGCAGTTGTTCTTATTGCACTCAGCTTGGTGCTTACAGTTCTCTCAGGTGTATTGCCAGCAATTGGCGCTTCACGCAAGAACGTTGTTGAGGCCTTGAGAGTAGAATAATTAACAATTTTATAACTAGACCCCGCCAAAATGGCGGGGTTTTTAAATTATTGATGTCTTAATTAAGTATTAAGATTTTTTTATTAATATTGACATTGCATTTATTGGGATATATAATTATACTGCATGATTATGGGATACCATAATACATGAAAAATAGAGCAATTTAAAGAAATTTTTCTTTAGGAGGGAAATATGAAAAAATTTAGCATTAAATCATTGTTGGTTTTGGTGCTAGTACTCGTCCTTGTTCTCTCTATTGGTCTTGTTGCTTGCAACAAGAAGAAGAACAATGATCAGCCAAGTGGCGGCGGTGGCGGACAAGTCACTCCACCAAGCGGCGGCGATGACGATGGCAGCATCGACAAAGATTCATTCTTTGGCAACATGTGGGAACTTGCTAACGACATTGGTGGCGAAGCAATTACAGCAAGCGACAACGTCGGTCTTTCCCTTGATCTTTCTGTCGCAATGAGACAAGTCAAGGCTGGTGCAGTTGAAGAAGAAAACTTCAATGTTGGTATCGCACTTGATATTGTTCTTGACAGAAATAGCAAGGATAATGCAAACAAACCACTTTCAACCAACAGCGCAGTCAAAGCACGTATCTACAATGGTGCAACAGGTGAGACATGGTTAGCAGTCTACTATTTCTTAGCAGACCCAACAAACGTTTACTTCGATCTCAACTTTGCAAGCAACATTGATTTCTTGAAAGAGCATGAAATGCTCCAAAAGAGATACTACAAGGTTAATTTTGACACAGATGGAAACCTCAACGGCTCTTATGCAGCATCTGTCGCAGACTTTATCAACAATCATAAATTCGGCGCAGATCCAACAGTAGCAAATTCCGGTTTCTCAATTGCAGATATTGTTGACGCAGTAGTTTCTGGCACAGGCCCAGACTGGTCACTCAATACTCTCATTGAAAACATTGCAGGCATCTTCGACCTTGATCTTAAGGAAATCTCAAAGAAGGTTGGATCATTCCTCCCAGGTATGTACGATGAAGTAACAGATACTATTCATATTGAAAATGCACTTTCTTCTTCAATTGTTAAGTCACTTCTTGGTGAACCAACAACAACTGAAAAAGATGGCGGAAAAGAATATGCAGTTACACTTAACATTGGTAGAGTTTTGAGCCTTGCATCAGATATGCTCAGCGGTCTCCCAAGCATCGTAACAACAATCCTTAACGAGAACACAGAATTCACCATCAAGTATGGCGAGAAAGACAACAAGATTAATGGATTTGCACTTGTTCTTGGTCTTGCAGGTTTGAAAGATCCAAAGACAAACATTTATCCACAATTTGAACTTGCAATTAGAAATCTTGAACTCAGAAAGGTTGCTAATACAGCAGCTGCAACAAAAGAAAGAGTAGGTTTCGTAGCAAGCAACTGGGCAAATGCAGATACACTTAATGTCAACAAGATGCTCAACTGTGAAGCAACAATCGAAGTTGAACATTATGACAAGGGTGTCATGACACCATATCGTGTTACAATGTACTCAGACATTGATATTATCAATGTTATCGAAAAAGCTATTAAGATGAGCAAGGCAGAAGATGGCGCAGAAAGAGCAAGACTCCTTGGCGAAATTGATGCTGAACTCGGATTGAAGGTTGAAGAAATTGATGCTCAAGGCGCACTCGTTCCAGGCGCAGCAATTCCATTCCAACTCTTAGCATCTTGCGCACATGGCGAACTCTCCGCAGTAGTTGGCGAAAAGACATACATCATCGATGTAGCAGATATCGTTGAAAACTGGGACGAACTCTTTGGCGCATTTGAAATGGCAGAAGTAGCAGACGATGATGACGAAGGTGGATTTGATATCTCCGGCATTATGGCAGCACTTGATATCATCACAGAAACAGTAAAGATCAACGGTGAAGAACTCTCACTTGATGCTTTGAAAGCAATCTTTATTGACGAAGATGGTGAATTCAAAGAGAATTGGCATGAATTCTTGCTCGATGCAAACTTCACAAAAGCACTCTGCAATGAACTCGCTGAAGCATTCGGTGGCGTAAATGCAAACGAAGTTTCTGTTAACATCCAAAAACAAGCACATGCAATTCAAGCAAGAGCAGAATATTTGAATGATGCAGGTTATGATGCACAAGGCGCTCCAGTTAAAGCACCATACTTTGTAAACATCGAAGCAGAATGGAGCTTTGAAGACAATTCACTCAGCCTAGAACTCGCATTCAATATGTGGGATGAAGATGCAGAAAACATTGTTACATATGTTTGCACTTACGAAGGCAGTCTTGAATTTGAAGAAATTACAGATGGTAAGCTTTTGAAGAGTGGCGAAGCAACACTTGCTCTCACAAGACAATATAGAGGCGACAATTCACTTCCAGAATCAGTATTTGTTGCAACACTCAATGGTGAAATCAACTATAACAATGCAAAGGATTCTATCACAGATGCAAACATCCTTCTTGTTGTATCAAAGGCAGGTTTAGATGTAGCAGACCCTGTAGAATACTTCCGTATTGCTGGTGATTTGGTTGTTTCTGGCACAGGTAAAGTTCTTGTAGTCTTCACAGATGATGGCTATGAATATACATCAACAGATGGTGTTGTAGTTGATACAACTATTACAGAATCACTCCTTCAATGGATTGGCCAACTTGATGTTGAAGATGAAGATGGCAACGACGTACAAATCAAGGATTATATCATCCCAGTAGAAGTAGTTGAAAAACTTCAAAAATTCAATCTCGCAGAAGATGATGATATCGTTGCAGAAGAATCAGTTTTGACAGTTGGCGAACTCCTTGGCAGATTCAATGTACATCTTGATGGTAGAAATATAATCAGAGCACATTATGAGAAATATCTTGTACCAGCAAATGACTCAATTTATGATGAAGAATATGAACAAGAGCTCTTCAGCATTGGTCTCAACGAATCTGAATCTGTAACAATGCATCTCAGCTTCGAATTCCATCGTGATCTCCTAAATGTTCTCTATGTCAAGTGTGTATATGATCTTGGCGAAGGAGAGACAGGTCTTGCAGTAAGACTTAACACATGGACAACAGAAGCAGGTGGCGACTATGCAGGAACAGTAGTTCCTCCAGCAAGACGCGATCAAGCAGGTGCACTTCTTGAAGGAGTTAACCTCATTGATTCAGACAATGTATTGTCAATTATTGCTGGCTTAATGGGCTTTGAAGAACCAGAGGGTGGCCAAGTTGATCCAGAAGGCGGCGCAGTAAGACCAGGCGGCGGTGAAGGCGGCCAAGTTGACCCAGAAGGTGGCGCAACTAGACCAGGTGGCGGCGAAGGCGGCCAAGTTGATCCAGAAGGCGGAGCTTCTCGTCCATAATAATTAGCAAAACAAAATAGCAAAAACCTGTCCCACTTGGGGCAGGTTTTTATTTTTAATATCATAATTCTTATAAAGCCAATTTTTTATTGAAAAAAAATAGTAACCAATATATAATATACTAGATATGGAAACTTTTGATGTTACAAAATCAGTTATATCAGCCGAAGATCTTCTTGATGGAGTGGATTTTATTGATGAATTTTCGAATGAACTTTCTCAGTATCCAAACAGATTGACAGGTAGCGAACAAGAAACCGCATGCGCGAGAGCCATACGAAATCGCTTACATGATGAATCTGAAGTCAAGACACGTCTAGAAGCATACTATGCAACACCAATGCTTGGCAGAGGTGCTTTAGCATTTGTTGGCGTTTGGTATTTAGCGTCATTAGTTTTATATTATATATCTTTTGCTGGCGGAAGAGTAGGCGGAGCCCTT
This sequence comes from Christensenella sp. UBA1262, assembly GCA_002308215.1. GTDB lineage: Bacteria > Bacillota > Clostridia > Christensenellales > CAG-917 > CAG-475. The sequence goes on along the minus strand of DBVO01000049.1, from coordinate 8,779 downwards.
CTTACCGCGCTAGCACTTGTCGCATTTGTTTCAGGTAGTATTGCGTTTATGTCATTGTTTTTTGGTAAAAAAACATTTGCGGGATTGCTCGGCAAGCGCGTTTCATATAACGTAGTTAGTGAATTTTCAAAATCCAATGATAAAACAGCAAAACAGCGCACCTTTATTATTGTGGATAACCATGATGCAAAATTAGGTGGATTCTTTGGTGATTTCGGAGTGTTTAGAAAACTAACCATCTTGGTAGCTCCAATTTCAGCATTTTTGTTTGTGCTATTCTGCATCATTAAGATGGCAGTTGGATTTGACACCATACCTAAAATAACTGCACTTGCTGTTTTGCCAGCAATTTTTGGATTGCTTGGAGCATTTGCTATTTTTACACACTATTCTCCATTTGTGCGTCATGCAAGACAAAACAATGGTGTGGCAACTTCCGTAGCAATGGCAACATATGCTTATTTTGCAGAAAACAGCGATAAGCTCCCAGATGACGCAAAGATAGTATATGTATCACTAGGTGGCGAGAATTCGGCTCATGGAGGCTCACAAGCGTTTGTGCGTTCACATCCTGAATATTCAGACGCAAAAGTTCTTTGTTTGCAATATATTCGCTCAAGCAACGTTCAAATAGCAGAATGTGATTCAGTGCGCAATATTAAGTTCTCTACGCCAATAGTATCAATGGTTCGTTCTTCTGCGCATGAACAAGGCGTGGAGATTGGTGTTGTATCACATGATACACCAAAACAAAAATTGGCATCATTACATGGCTATACATCTAATGCATTCGCAACAGCTGGTATAGAAACAGCATCACTTGTTGCAACGGGAGATACAGACCATGTATTAGATAGAAACGATGTAGAAAAACTCTTTTCAATCACTGTTGGCGCATTTGAAAAACTAATGGCAGAAAAGCAAGAAGTAAAACACATAGAAGAAGAAACAGCGTCCAAATCCAGCGATATGGAGATTAAAGACGTCAAAGGGAAATAAATATCACTATGGATGAAAAAGACACAAATTTAAATACTCAAAACGAAGAACCTGTCGGCGAAGAAGTCCTTGAACAACCTGAAAATAAGCCAGTTGTAGATGAAGAACCTTCATCTGAAGCAAATCAAGAAGAAGAACTTGCAAAGGGAGGAAAGGTTCCAAATGGTGCAAAAGCGAAGGCTATTATAAAAAAATATGCCAAGCGCTACTTTATTGATGCTTTCACCGGTATGGCACAAGGCCTTTTCTGTACTCTTATTGCTGGCACAATTCTTGGGCAAATTGCATCTTGGTGTGGGGATAATACATTTGCGTATTTATTGAAAACCATCGCTAACCTTGCAAAACTAATGATGGGTGTTGGCATTGGTGTTGGTATCGCTCATAAACTTGGAGCAAAACCGCTTGTAATATTCACAGCAGCTGTTACAGGTTTAATTGGTGCTTGGGCAATGCAAATAACAAGCGGTACAATGACAGCAGATTATTTTGCTGTTATATATAGCAAAGGTTTACCAGGAAACCCAATTGGAGCATACATCGTTGCGCTTTTAACCGTTGAGGTAGCAAGTTTGTATGCAGGCAAGACCAAACTTGATATAGTGTTAATTCCACTTGGCATGCTTATCCTTTGCTTAGCAGGCGTTTACATAGCATGGCCATTTATCAAACTTATTGATCTTATAGCCCAAGCACTTGTTCTCGCAATTGAAGCAGGTGAGGCAGTAAAGATTATAGTGGGCATATTTGTTGCTATTGTCATGGGTGTCTTGCTTACCATGCCAACTTCATCGGCTGCAATTTGGGTATCAATAGCAACATCATCTGTTGCTCTTGCACATCCAGATGTGTTCGCAATTGCAGGTGGAGCAGCAGTAGCAGGGTGCTCAGCTCACATGATTGGATTTGCGGTGGCATCATTTAGAGAGAATAAATGGAGCGGTCTCATCTCACAAGGTATTGGAACTAGCATGCTTCAAATTCCTAATATAATGAAACGCCCAATTATTATGGTCCCAGAGATTATTGCTAGCGCAGTGGCTGGTTTAGTCGCTGTTCTTCTTGGGCTTAGATGTAATGCATCTGGCGGGGGTATGGGAACGAGTGGCCTTGTTGGTGTGTTTGGGACAATAGATGCATCAATGGCAGCCGGACTTGAAACATGGAAGCTAGTAGTAGGAATAATTCTTTGCTTGTTTGTAATACCAGCAGGTGTAAGTCTTGGTTTTTCAGAACTATTTAGAAAATTGAGCTTGATAAAACTAGGGGATCAAAAATTAGATTAAAAAAAGGCGCTCAGCTGAGCGCCTTTTAAATTATTTTTCTTCATTTTCTTTTTTAGGCTGTTTAGCTACAGGTAAATAAACACGGAATACGGTTCCTTTATTTTCTACGCCCTTGCATTCAATAGTGCCGTTATGGGCCTGTACGGTCGCTGCGGCGATTGAGAGCCCAAGTCCGAAGGATTTGCCGTCGTCGTTCTGTCTTGCGCCGTCTGTGCGGTAGAAGCGGTCAAACACGTGCTTTGCGTCCTCTTCCGATATGACCGCGCCCGTATTCATGACGGTGAGCACAACCTTTCTGCCGTCCTGAGTGAGCTGTACGCCCACTTTGCCGCAATCTCCCGAGTATTTGATTGCGTTGTCAACAAGGATTGCGACAAGCCTTTCAAGCGAGGTCTTTTCGCCGAGCACCTTGATTCCTGATTGCACATCGGATATTAGCTTTGTGCCTTTTTCAAAACATACCGCCTCAAACTCAAGACAAACGCCGTTCACGATTTCGTCAAAATCAACGGTCACTTTTTGAAGAGTGCTTTGTTCAAGCTTGGAGAGTTCAAGCATACTGCCAATGAGTTCCTGCATGCGCTCAATTTGTTTGTCAATGGACGCGAGCCACTTTTCGTTGTCTTGCACGGATGAGTTTGGCTCAGACTTGACAACCGCAAGATTGGTTGCGATGACAGTGAGCGGGGTTTTGAGCTCGTGCGATGCGTTGGCAATGAGGTCGCGCTGTTTGACGTAGGTTTCCGCAACAGGCTTCATGGTCTTGGCAGAGAAGAGATATGCAATGACAAAGATGAGCAGCACTGCGGCAAGATACAACACTATTGTCTCAATGAGCACAGTGATGAGTTGTTCGTGGCGGGAAGTGCGGTCGTGAAGCACATATTTTGTCCCGTTCGGCATGGCAACCGACTTGACGGCAAAGTGCCTGCCGCCATATTCAAAAGTGCCACCCTTTTGATCTATTGCCGCCTTTATGATTTCCAAAGAGTCTTCGCCGTATTGCTCTTGGAAGGAAGTCAAATCCACAACTGTCACATTGTTGCCTTCAACAATGAACACATACACAAGGTCTTCTTTGACAGGGGCATTTCCGCCAATATTGATAGGGCGGGCGATTGCGTTTTCAAGCATACGGTTTTCATTTGTCACATCATTGGACCACAAAAGCCCATAGACCGCACCAAACATCACGAACAAAAATATTGCCGCGATTATCATTGCGTGAAGCGCAAACTTTATTCTGAGTTTCTTGATAAGTTCCATATTGATTTTTCTCCGCAGACGACAAAACAAGGGTTTTATCGTGCGATTTTGCATGATTAAGTGCCGATTAGTCTTTGAGAGGCGCAAGGCGATAGCCTACGCCACGCACGGATTCAATTGTGAAGGACAGTCCCAAATGATAGAGTTTTTTGCGAAGAAAGGACATATACACTTCAAGGTTGTTTGATTCAAACTCGCTGTCAAGCCCCCATGCTTTTAAGATAAGGTCATCCTTTGCCGCAACAAAATTGGGGTATTCAAAGAGATAGCGCAAGAGCTCAAACTCCTTTTGAGAGAGGCGTATTTCGCCCTTTGGGGAGCGGAGCACAAAGGAAGTGAGGTCAAGTGTTGCATCCTCATATTCAAGTTTGTTGTCGCTGACAAGCTTGCCTTGACGACGAAGTACCGCACGGATGCGCGCAGAGAGTTCGCCATAGGAAAACGGTTTTGGCACATAGTCGTCCGCGCCCTTGTCAAGCCCTGATATCTTGTCTCCCTCGCTTGTGAGAGCAGTGAGCATAATGATTGGCGTAGACACCTTTTTGGCGCGCAGAGCGGCAAGCACTTCAAATCCGTTCATCTTGGGCATAATGACATCGAGGAGTATAACATCGTACATGCCGGTTGAGCCAAAACTCAATCCGTCTGCGCCGTCATACACCTGGTCAACGTCATAGCCGTCTTTTGCGAGCATCTTTGCAAGAGCACGCGACAATTCTTTTTCATCTTCAACAAGCAGTATTTTCATGTTGTGTCCCTCTTTGACAGTATAATATTTTGCGAATATTAAATCAATATTAAAAATCAAACTTTTTGTCCGCGGGGCACGTTTGGAGCGAAAAGCCAATAAAAATATAACTATAATTGTAGTATAAGAGGACGATAGCGCGCGCAATATTGCATTTCGCTATTGCGAAATTACACTCAAGGTGGTATAATTTTTGAGTATGAGAAGGACGCATGCAAAACTTTATATTTTGGCACTTTTGCTACTGCTTGTAGTGGTGGCGCTTTTTGCATGCCTTTATCACACAACTCTCACGGCGCATGCGGACGGACCTCAGCAATTTACCATTGTGGGCACTTATGACGAGGCCACAGGTTTCGAGTGGACGCTCTATGTGGATTCCGCCGAGCGTATGTCCATGTCGGGCGACTTTGTGCACCATGACGGTTCGGACGACCCAGCACTCTTGTTTGCCAACGATATAAGAGATATCCTTGTTGCAAGAGGACATGCTCTTGACGACTATGTTTTGACCTTTGTCATGCCAACGCCAATCATCCGCTTTGACGAGGATGAAAACGGCGCAACCATAGACTCCAACCCATACACAACGGAAGAGGACAGCAATATCATCATCAACACGGAATATCACGCCAACCTCGGCAGCACAAACACTGTTGTTGAGTACAAGCCGCGCGGCGCAAGCGATGATGCATACACGATTTTCCCCGCAATCAACACGGGTACAATTCGTTTTGGCAACAGCGTTGATATCGGCGAATATGAAGTGCGTGTCAAAATCACGGAAGAGTTTGCGTATTTGGGCAGGGTGTATAATCCTGTGTCCGCAAGCGTTCCGCTTGAGTGCTATATCACAAGCCAAGACCTTCCGGACAGGCTGTTTTCAATCCCGAATATTCAGCCGATAACCTACGGCGCAACCAGAGGAGAGATTGCAAACGCTATTTCCGCACTTGATATCAATGGCACGTGGACGCTTGCCTCAGGCAATCCGGATGACAAGTTGGATGCGCAAGACTATGTGTTCACAATGAACTTCCAGCACAAAAACACCAACTACAATCCAAGAAACAACGTCAGTGTTCCTGTGACAGTGGCAAAGAGAGAAATAACCGTCGTCGTGCAAACGATTGACATATTGCAGGACAAGCCTATCGTTCCGGCGGCTGATTTCAATTGGCACGTAAAGGGCGAAATGGCGTTTGACGACACGCCTGAGTCTATAGGGATTTATATTGACACATCCGAAGTCAATCCAAACGAGCCGGGCACATACAACATCTATGCGCGTGCACTTGACGCAAACTATGAAATCGTCACAACCGATTCAGACTTCTCGCCGGCAAGACACGGCTACTACAACGTGCATCAAAACAGCGAGACGGAACAAGCGGATGATTTCAGAGAAATCAACGTCATGCGTCCGGATGGATTTATCGGCATAGACATCCATATTGAAAGATTGGGCGGGCTTGAAATTGACTTCTCCCGCGAGCCTTTCTCTCAAATTGCAGAAAAGATTGAAGGTATGACCGCAATCGTGGCATATACGCTCGTGTTCAGCGATGGAAACGGCGCGCGCAGAAACCTAGGCGAAATCACAATCACGCTTCAAAGATATCCTGACGACTATGCCGTGGCATACGTTGAAAATGGAGAAGCAAAGATAGTGTTGCTTGACGATACAATGTCCTTTGTGTTGCCAAACAACGTGACGACGTTTGTTGTGCTCAAAAACAATGCTCCAATGGAAATCAAAACTTTGGAGTGGAACGGTGCACTCACGGCAATCTGCGTGCTCATCATTTTGTTTGTGGCGGCAAGCTGGATTGTGATTGTAATATACTTTGCAAAAAGGAGGCTAATCGGTGATTAACGCAATTCTCGCATCAGTTGAATATACCGCGATGGTCACAGCCGTCCTTTCCGCAATACTCGGCGTCGTTGCCGTGGTTTTTGTCGTGCTGCTTGGTATGCTTCTTTCAAGGGACGCAGCATACAAGCGCAGACTAAGTGAGGATGAATACAAGCGTGAGCTTGTTTCAAACAAGCAAATTCGCGAGCAAATCCGCGAGAAGAAAAAACAAGAAAACAAAAAACAAAGACATGGCAAGAACAAACATTAATGTTTGTTCTTTGCATAGTTTTTAGTGCATAAGGCAAGGCAAAATGAAAGAGTTGAACAACGCCATATCTCTCAAAGAGCGCACAAAAATCGCACTCATCGTTTTGGGTGTTGCAATTGTTTGCAACATAGGTCTTGCCTTTGTCAAGTTGTATGTGGGGCTTGCGGTCAACAGCCTTATGATTATGCTTGACGCAATCAACAGCTTTTTTGACATTTTGACGGCAATCGCAACCGCAGTTGCTTTTTCACTCTTGTTTTTGAATATCAATGAAAAAGCACCGTTTGGCTATGGGCGCAGCGAGTACGTTGCGGGCTTTGTGGTGGCAACCGTATCCGTTGTTTTGGGCGGGGTGTTCTTCATGCGTTCGCTCAACCGTCTTGCGATGCCTGAGCCGCTTTATTTTGGCGTACAATATTGCATACTCATATCCGTTGCGCTCGCAGTGAAAATCGGGCTTGCTGTGATGTTTGCTCTTGCAAACAAAAAATACAAGTCCAAAGCGCTCTCCGCTTTGATGCTGGATAGCTTTCTTGATATCGGCATAACCGCCACATCGCTCGTGTCGTTTGCCGTGTCGGCATACGTCAACTATGCGGTGGACGCAATCTTTGGCATCGTTGTAAGCATTGTCATCGTCATATACGGCGTGCTGATGATTGCGGACAACTTGAAGAGCGTCGTTGTCGGCGACAAATGCGAAGAAGAAAAGGACGCGTTGAAGAGCGCATTTGAGCAGGTTGAAGGGGTTTTAAGCGTGGAGCAAATTGCCGTTCACGACTATGGCTTTGCACACAAGGCGGCAGTTGTTGAGATTGTGCCGAACAGTTTTGACGACATTGAAAACCTGCTTGACAAGTGCAATGAAACCGCGCTCCATCTGCAAGAGGAAAACGGAATACAAGCACAAGTTGTGCTTGCAAAACAACGTGCGGACGATGCGCCCGAAAACAAATAGATATTGACATTTTGTTTGTAAGTGTTAATATAGATTTATAAAATAATAAAATATTCTAAGGGAGAATATTATGAGCGAAGAAGAAAAGAAAGAACTTGAAATTGCAGAAAGCGACAATGCTGACGTAGAAGAACAAGTGGCAGAACAACCTGTTGAGGAAGCTTCTGAAGAGCAACCGGCAGAGCCTGTTCAAGAGGAAGCACCTGTCGAAGAGCCTGAAAAGCCGAAAAAGGCAAAGAAGGAAAGAAAGAAACCGACAAAAGAGCAAAAGAAAAAACGTGCCATCAAGGCTTTGATTATCGTCGGCTCAATTCTTCTTGCGTTTGCAATCTTTATCAGCGGATGCGCAATCGCAAACGCGACGGGCACAAAAGCACTCCTCAAACAGGGCTCAAGTGTTGAAAAAGTTGTTTATACAGAGCACGTTCAACTGCATCCTGTCAAAGATGCGGACGGCTACTGGACATTTACACAGCCGGCAGGGGACAGAGAGTTTAAGGTTGTGCAGTTTACGGACGTTCACATCGGCGGCGGTTGCTTCTCAAGTCAAAAGGACGCATGGGCAATGAACGCAGTTGCAACGATGATTCGTCAAGAACAACCTGACCTCGTCATCGTCACGGGCGATATCGCATACCCAGTGCCTTTCCAAGCAGGTACATTCAACAACTTGCACGCAACACAAATCTTCTCCAATATGATGGAGAGCCTCGGTGTTTACTGGACATTTGCCTTTGGCAACCACGACACAGAAATCTACGGTACACACGACAAACAAGACATCCTCAAATACTATGAAGGTCAAAACTACAAGTATTGCTTGTTTGAGCGCAATAAACAGATTGACGACACACAAACAAAGGACGGATTTGATGAGGCCGGCGCAGGCAACAACATAATCAAAATCAAAAATGCAGAAGGCATTGTCACAGAAGCGCTCGTCGTTCTTGACAGCCACAGCTATTTTGACGGCGACTATCTTGGAATCCAATGGAAGTACGACAACTTGCATCAATGCCAAGTGGATTGGTATGTTCAAGAGATGAACAAGATTCGCGAAAAGAACGTTGAAATCGGCGGCAACGCATACGACGTGCCGGTCAAGAACACAGCGTTCTTCCACATTCCACTCGTTGAATACAGAGATGCATGGAAACAAGTCGTTGAAAAGAAGGGCGAAATCAAAAACCAAACTCTCACAAAAGGCGAAGTCATTTCAGAGGACGTCACGTATTACTACGGCGTCATGGGTGAAGATTNNTTCAGACGAAGTGACGTACTACTATGGTGTCATGGGTGAAGATTATCAAACCCGCCACGGCGTCACCACATATGGTGTCTTCTGCGGATACAGAGAGGACAACTTCTTTGAGGAAGGCTTGACACACGGCCTTGA
>DBVO01000007.1:11105-11290 GCA_002308215.1 Christensenella sp. UBA1262 | reverse complement strand
GTGCCACCCATAAAACGGCTGTCAAAACCACCAACAAACACGCAGTCAAGATATGTTGGAACAAGAGCAATTTTTAATGTCTTTATCATAGATGATATAATGGTCTCGAATTCTCCAATAGAATTGTAATCACCTATAACATCATCAATTTCATCAAGTATTTCATCTATTTTTTTATCTACTTG
>DBVO01000007.1:0-11043 GCA_002308215.1 Christensenella sp. UBA1262 | reverse complement strand
TTACTAAGGTCTGCTAATGCTATTACATGATCTTTCCAAACATTAGTAATCGAATCAAGGAGTTTTCTGCAACCAGCTATAATTTCACTAGTTTGTTTTTTGCCATTAAAGGTAATCGGCGATAGCGTTGCAACCAACTTTTCTCTTACAAGTTCAGGAACTACATGTTCGTCGCAATCTAACAAAAAGCGTGCTTTATCATCGCAATTATCGTAGTTAAACTTAGCTTTTTGCAATTTTGAATGTTGAGATTGGTTTTTGATTGGTTCAAATGCACTATTCGTTTTTATAAACTCTATACTATGTTTGAGTACATAATTTTCAAATAAAAACACTTCATCAATGCCATATTCAAGAGTATTATAAAACAGAGGATTCTTAACAAAATCAAGGACCTCTGAACTCCTAAACCCACTTCTTACAACTGCTAATGCCTCAATAAAATAACGAACTTTTGTCTGCTCTAACAATAATTCTTTTTCATCAATAAAGAACGGAATGTTATATCTAGAAAAAATAGATTTTATATCGGCTTGATAAGATTTAATATCACTTACAAAAACCTCAAAATCTTTATACCTTCCTCCATTACGTACATGGCGAACAATGTCTGTTGCTAATTTGAGTATTTCATCATATCGATTCTTTGCTGACCTAATATAAACCTTTTGGTTGCCATCTTCATCGGCATTCTCAACTTTTTCTTTTGGTAGCGAATATGAAAATAGCCACTTCGAAATTGCATTTAATGGTTTGCATAATGTTTCATCATTATGAACAATTTCTGCCTTACCATCACAAATAGTTTTCAGTTTTGATATTACCCTGTCCGGATAAATTCTTTTATTAGAATTATCGTATCCACTAGTAATACCAATAGTTAAAGAAAGAGCATGCTTATCAAGGCTTCTAAGAATCTCTAATTCAGGAACAGAAAACTCATAAATATCTGTGCAATAGAAATGCTTTGATTTTACTGACTCAGGATGCGCATCAATATATTGAGCTAATGCTTCTAATCTTGTAGAAGAATCGCTGTGATTGACTTGAAGTTGAGATAAATACTCTTCGTAAATAAGAGCTATATCATGCATTTTTGCTTTAAGTGGTGATGAGGCTTCTATATTCTCTACTTTTTCTTTTAGACTCTCAACAGTTGCTCCACTATTTCTAAGCGTGGTAAGCGATGCATAAAGCTCATTTGCAAAGCCATCTATTTGAGCAACATTTTTATAAAATAAAAGTTGGTCTTTAACATCTAAAATAACCTTGCTGATCAACATTACTGAACCTTCAGGAGTTAAACACTTTTTAATTTCTCTCCCTACAATCTGATTAGCAAGACGAGTAAAAGACATAACATCAAGCCCAAAAGCACTGTCTAATTTAAGCGTAGAAATAAGACCTCTTTGGACAAAAGCGGTAAAACGATCTGGAGCAATAACAATATTGTCAATATTGACACCAAGTCGATCTTTAATTTGTTGCACAACGCCCATATATGCGCCGTGCGAAGTGTTTGATATTACGATTTTCATAAGCAAATTATACAACCATAAAAGTAGCTTTTCAATAGATTTAGGCAAATTTATAAAATATAGATATATTTTATAAATTTGAACTTAGGCGCATACTATCACCTTTACCTAAATTTAATCATATATTCTTCGTAGTACTCTTTTTGGGACAAAATCTTCAACAATAAAAAAATCTTGTAAGATTTTTGAAATTATGCTCTTTTTGATTGCACGATTTTTGTTTTGTGCTATAATTATACCATTATGAAAAGAAAACTTATAATTTTTGTACTTGCAATACTTGTTTTGTCCGTTATAGGTTTATCCCTTATTGCTTGCAATAGGGCTACAACTCAAGGACAACTTTCAAACTTCCTTGTTGATCATGCGGAAGAAGTCTTTGTATATGATGTTAAAAACGAACTCACAAACGAAACTGGCACATATACAGTAAACGTAAAGATGCATGAAGCTGGCAGCACAATTAACTGCCCTGATCCAATCTCAAACGTTTCAAAAGGTGTTTTAGTAGAAAGTGTTCTTCTCATCGGAACCACCGAATACAAAACTGGTTGTTTCTTCAACATTGTTAATGGCACTTCCCTTATGACTCCAAAATATACTTACCGCATTCAAAAGGAAAATGGCGTTGAAACATTTAGCATGAAAGGTTCATATGATGGCGCAAACTTTTCTTATGAAAAGAATGTAAATAACGAGTTGAATGATGGCAACATCAAATTGAAAGGAACATATTATGACAACAATGAGTTCCACCAATCACTTAGAACTGTAACTACTTTCTCAACTAACTTCAGTTTCTCATTTGTAGTTCCGCTCGTTTCACCTTCTGAGAACGCATCAGTTTCTCTCACCGCAAGATGCTCACAAACAGCATATGTTAAAACACCATTTACTGAAACTATCGATCCAGAAAATGGCGTAAATTGCTATAACGTTCGTATTTCACGTTCAACAAAGGTTGCAGGCATCGATCAATCACTTTATTATGCTACTGATAATTTAAAAGCAGAAAATAGCACATTCAAGTTCAAAAATGTTCTTGTTAAATTCTATGAACCAATAACAAGTGCTGAAGGAACAAAATATGTTGTCTATTCTTTGAAATCTGCACAAATTCACTAATTATATTTTCAAATATAAAAGCGGCTCAAACGAGCCGCTTTTTTTATTAACTAAAACTATTTAATGAATTTCATTTGCATTATTAAGAAGTTCATTTTTCAATTTCCAAAGCTTATATGAAAGGTCCACTTTATACTCTTGAGTATTAATAACACGCTTATATTCTGGGAAGAATTGGCCTACACTTTCATCTTCATGTTTTGCAATTTCTTTTAGTGTTGGACGATTATAAACTAATTTACCATCTTTGAAAATTGGTTGCATAAGCTCTACAAGTTCATAATCTTCAAATGTTGTTTTCTTCCATGTCTGTTCTGGATGGAAAATTGTAAGAGGTTTTGACGTATCGAAGACTTCGTCTTCGAGACAAATAAGATCACCTTGTGCCATACCATCTTTCAAGATTCTTACTAGCTTTTTAACGCCTGGGTTTGTCGTCTTTTCATGGCTATTTGAAACTTTAATGCGTGGTTCGAGTTTACCATTCTCCTCAATAGCACATAATTTATAGACACCACCAAGTGAAGCATTTTGATAAGAAGTAATTAATTTTGTTCCAATACCATAAACGTCAATCTTAGCATCTTGGTTGTTGAGAGCAAGAAGAATATCTTCATCTAAATCGTTTGTAGCAAAAATAAGTGCATCTTTGTGCCCTGCAGCATCCAACATTGCTCTTGCTTTACGGCTAAGATATGCAAGGTCTCCACTATCAAGACGAATACCAATTGGCTTATGACCTTCTGCTTTTAATTTATTAAACACTTTAATAGCATTTGGGACACCACTCTTCAACGTGTCATAAGTGTCTACCAGCAACAAGCAGTTATCTGGATATATCTCTGCATATTTTTCAAAAGCTTCAAGTTCTGATGGGAAAGACATTACCCAGCTATGAGAATGTGTACCTGTTACAGGAATATCAAACAATTTTCCTGCAACAACATTAGATGTTGTTCTCACACCGCCTATATAAGCTGCACGTGCGCCATATATGCCTGCATCAGCTCCTTGAGCACGACGAAGACCAAATTCGCTTATTTTATTCTTAGTGCACTCACAGAGTCTTGCAGCTTTAGTTGCAATAAGTGTTTGATGGTTTATAAATGTTAGGAGTGCTGTTTCAACTAGTTGTGCCTCAAAAAGTGGTGCGGAAACAGTAAGTATTGGTTCATATGGGAAAATCAGAGTTCCCTCTGGAATAGCCTTTATATCACCTGTAAATCTAAAATCCTTGAGCGTTTCCAGAAATTTTTCTGGGAAAATTTTGAGTGAACGCAAATAATTAATATCACTCTCGTCAAAGTGCAAATTGAGAATATAATCAATAGCTTGTTCAAGACCTGCAACTATTGCATAGTTGTATCCACCATTTCCGCGGTAAAACACATCAAAAACAGCTCTGGTTTTATCAAGCCCACAAATCTTATAACCATTCATCATAGTGAGTTGATAAAGATCTGTTAGCAAAGTCAAATTGTTTGTTTTTACTCTTTCGGTGATATAATCAAATTCCATTTTCCCACCATTTATTTTTGAAGAATATATTCTTCATTTTTAGAATTTTTAAATATTTTTTTGTAATCCTTTGGCACATGATAATAATCAAGTTCGTCAAAGTTGATTTCTATATATTGTTTTTTATATCCATAGAACAAACGAAGCGGATTCTTTTCGTTAGCCATGAATTTTCCAATTCTTTGATAATTCTTTATATCATATACTGTAAGTTGAGCACCTTGGAGATTACCACTTTCACTAAGCTCACGAATTCTGCGATAAGAAAGTTGACTATTGCGAAGCAATACATATGCAACCATTACAAGAAGTGCAAGTGGCGCTACAATGCCACAGGCTATTTGTGTAATAACTTTACCATCCATACGTATAGCGTCGATCCATGCTCTACCAAGTGCATACCAGAATAGATAGAATATAAGAAGAAGTCCTGGATATTTCTTTGTGCTTCCCTTTTTCCAAAATGCGTAACAAATAGCAAGACCTATGGTATTCCATACCATTTCATAGAAGAATGTAGCAGCGAACCAATATCCTCCGCCACCTTTTTCTATAGCATCGGCCACAATATCCCAGTGTTCTTCTCCAACACCACTTGGAGTATCAATATAAACTGCAAATGGGAAAGTTTGAAGACGTGGGTTATCAATTGGAATACCAAATGCTTCTTGGTTAAAGAAATTACCAAGTCTTCCTACGATTTGGCCAGTTAACAAAGGTACAATAACTAAATCTGCAACATTGCCGAAATTAATAGTTTTTCTATGACGAATTGTGAAGAAAATACCACCAAGAATACCACCTAAGATACCGCCAATAATAGTGAGACCACCTTCCCAAACGGCAATCATATTAAGGAACCCTTTTCCAAAGTCTTCCCAAAGCTCTGGGGCAAAATAATCACTTGGTCTTACAAATACATATAAAAGTCTAGCAAAAACGACTGCAAGTGGAACAACCCACAAGAAAAGTTCGATTGCATCATCAATCGATAGTTTTATCACTTGCGCTTGCCTGCATGCATATAAAAGGCCTATTATCATGCCCGCGACAATAACAATACCATACCATCTTACAGATAGATTGCCTATCTCAAATGCTACGGGATCTACTGCTGAAAAAATTGATAACATATATATCTCCAAAAACTTCGTTTTTGATATTAAAATAGCTTTTCTGCGCCTGTTGGACGAATTGCAAGTTTAAACACATTGCCATCTCCAAACATTAGATTAAGGGCTGATTCAACACCACTTGCTGATTTCTTTGCAAACACTAAAATTGTACCTGCAAATCCACCACCATGAACACGGCTTGCAACAACACCATCGATTTTAACAACTCTATCAAGAGCATTTTCAAGATTCTTGTTTCTTCCTGCTGGAGAATATGTGTTTTGAAGTTTGTATCGTGAACTAAGGCCAGATTTGTTAACTATATCTAAGAAAGCTTGCTCGTCACGATTATCAATGGCTACTACAGCATTTTCAACTCTTTCATTTTCCTCAAAGAAATGCTCTGCTCTTAAAAAAGCGCGTTCACTTACCTTTCCTTTAATATTTTCTTTGTCACGTTCCCACTTATCTCTAGGAATCTCATGTAAAAGCTTTGCACCAAATTGTTTAGCAACTTCTTTCATTTCAAAAGGAATAGCTGCATAGTCATCTGTTAAATTTGAATGATCTCCACCAGTTGCAATGACATAAATATCGAGATCCTTAAAATCCCAATTTGCACGTTCAACAACAGGATTCTCAAAGTCTTTGAAATCAATAAGATTTACGCCACCAAGTGCTATAGCACTTTGATCCATAAGACCACAAGGCTTTCCGAAGAATGCATTTTCTGCATATTGAGAAGCTTTAGCTTTAAATATCGCGTCAAGTGTTGAGTCGTTATACATTACATTCAAAATTTCTGCGATAACAAGTTCAAAAGAACTTGAAGAAGAAACGCCACTTCCTTTTGGCACTGAAGAAGTCATGCATGCGGAGAATCCGCCTACCTTTTTATTTGTATGAATGAAGTAATCAACAACACCTTTAATGAGAGCATTTGAGGTTCCAATTTCAGATGCTAAAAAGTTTACATTTGAAGTATCCACTCTTAGCATTGGATAACCTTTTGATTTTATCTCAATAATACCATCAGTACGTGAAGATACTGTTGCAAGTGTATCAAAATTAATTGCAGCGCATAGTACTTTACCACCATTATGATCAGTGTGATTGCCTACAATTTCAATACGGCCAGGAGAAGAATAAAAATTAACATCCTGAGTATTAAAGATCTCTTTGTGCATATCAAGAAGATCTTGAAATCTTGGTTGTTCTAAATTTGCAGGAGTACTGTAAACATTGTTGCAAACATCTTTGAAAGATTTATTCTCAAAGAAATTACTTGATATAGTTGCCATAATGCCCCCATAATTATATAATAATCGTAAGTATTGTAACATAATACATGGTCAAAAGCAAGTTTATAAAAAAATAAATATGCAGGACTGCATATTTAAGCCAATTTTTGTTTTTATATTGAAAGCAAAACCCAAATATGATACAATAATATAGTCAATTTTTGATTTTCTCTTTTTGGAGGATTTATGCCAAAACTATCACTTGAAGAATCTGCAAAATTAAACGTTAAGCGTTTAATTGATTATTCTGCACGCAAACTATTTTTACAGGATTACGATGCAATTTATGTCCAAAATGTGCTGTTAGATGCGCTAAAACTCACTGAACCATCTGATCTCGAGGTTGGTAAATACGAGTTCTATGATGTCATGAATGCGTTATCTGATTATGCAGTTAAAAAAGGCATTATCGAAGAACCAGACAAGCTCTTGTTTGAAACAAAACTTATTGGTTTTTGCATGCCTTCACCATCAAGTGTTATCGAATCGTTTGATGATTTAGCTAGATACTCTGGTACCAAGTCTGCTACAGATATGCTCTTTAAACTCGGAGAAGATTCTGCATACCTTAGACGCCCTGATCTTGATAAAAACATTATTTGGGAAGATGATTCTCCACGCGGTAGAGTTGTTATTACAATTAATCTTTCAAAACCAGAGAAAACACCTGAACAAGTTCGTCTTGCTAAACTAGCAAAAGGCGGATATCCAAAATGCATGCTCTGTGTCGAAAACTTAGGCTTTGCTGGAAATGCTGCTAAACCTGCTAGACAAAATATCCGTATAATTCCATTTGAACTTGATGGTGAAAAATGGTTTATGCAATATAGTCCATATCAATATTTTGAAGAACACTTGATCGCAGTGTGCGAAGAACATCGTCCTATGTGCGTTACAGATGCAACATTTAGACGCATGTTGGACTTCCTTGATATGTTCCCTCATTATTTCATTGGTTCAAATGCTGCACTTCCAATTGTTGGCGGTTCAATACTAGCACATGATCACTATCAAGGTGGCAAAAAGGTCCTTCCTGTCTTCGAGCGTCCAAACAGACGCCTCTTCAAAGTCGCAGACCTCCCTGAAGTTAATGTGTCTGTTGTAGATTGGTATAACTCTATAGTTCGTATCGCAAGTAAGAATCGCAAACAAGCACTAGAAGCTGTTAACCGTTTTTACAAAGTATGGGACAACTATGATGAGCCAGCTCAAAATATCCTTTCTCATACCGAACAAAATGGTGAGCGCGTACAACATAACGCAATAACCCCTATTGCTTCTATTAACAATGATGGCGAATATGAATTCAACCTCATCCTTAGAAACAATAGAACTGATGATGCACATCCATTTGGTATCTTCCACCCAGCAGTAGAACTGCATAACATTAAACAAGAATCCATTGGCATCATCGAAGTTATGGGATTATTCATTTTGCCAGGCAGACTTAAAGCTGAAGCTGACCAAATGCGTGATATTTTAACAGGTAAAACTCCTCTTGATTTTGAAGCAATCGCAAAAGATGAACACCCACTTCATAAACATCTTGGCATGATAACACAACTTGTTGTAGATAATGGCACAGGCATAAGTGAAACAAAAGCAAGCGAAGCAATCACTGCGTATATTAACAATGCTTGCGAACAAATTCTTGACACTACAGCAGTGTTTAAAAACACAAATGAAGGCCAAGAAGCATTTGATAAGTTCATCCACACAGTTATTGGATAATTTACAAAAACATACTTTAAATGTTAAAAACATAAAAATAAACACGCTATTTTGCGTGTTTATTTATTATTATCAACTTTTTAAATTTATTGATTAAAGCGTTATTCTTGAGGACATAGCTCTTGAAAGTGTACTCTCATCTGCATACTCTATAACGCTTCCTTCTGGGAGACCTCTTGCTATACGTGTACACTTAATGCCAAGTGGTTTAATAAGCTTTGCAATATACATTGCTGTTGCTTCGCCTTCAACATCTGGATTCGTAGCAAGGATAACTTCTTCTACTCCATCAAGACGGGCAAGCAATTCTTTAATACGGATATCATTTGGTCCTATGTGTTCCATAGGAGAAATAACTCCACCAAGCACATGATATACGCCTTTAAAATCTTTTACCTTTTCTAATGCGATTATATCTCTTGGCTCTTTTACAACACAAATAACTTTTGCCTCTCTTGTCTTGCAAATATCACAAACATCATCTTCTGTATAATTGCCACAAATACGGCAAAAGTGAACGTTATCTCTAACGTCCTGGATAGCTGCGATCAATTCATCTGCATCTTCCTTTGGTGCATTCAAAATAGCATATGCATATCTTGCAGCTGTCTTCTCTCCCACTGATGGGAGTTTTGTTAATTGCCCAATTAAATGAGCAAGTGGTTCAATGTACTTCATTATTAGAACAAACCTGCGTTACCAAATGGTCCCATGAGATCCTTTTGGACCTTATCTGCTTGTGCATTAGCATCATTGATTGCAGCGAGAATCATATCTTCAAGCATTTCAACATCATCTGGATCAACTGCTTCTGGTTTAATAGAAATTGACACAGGAGTTTTATCTGCCATCATTGTGAATTCTACCATTCCTCCAGCTGCTGAGCCTGTAACTTCTGTTTCAGCAATTTGTTCTTGTGCTTCTTGAAGTTTTCTTTGCATTTGTTGTGCTTGTTTCATAAGCTGCTGCATATTACCGCCGCCGCCAAATCCACGACCATATCCCATACTTGTTCTCCTTTATGGTTTTAATTGTTTGTAATGTTATTTAATTTCGACCCATTGCCCAAACATTTCTTTAATATAAGGCAAAGCCTTATCTTCATCAAGATGCACTACATCTTTAAACACAAGTCTCTTACCATTAGAGATTGGTTGGAAGATTTCGTTAATAACATCTCTGTTCTGTTTGTCAAGGAAAAGTCTTAACGTTGCAGGCGAAGCGATTTTAACTATAAAGTCTTCTCCGTCTTCCTCCACTTCTGCTTCGAGCGCTGCCAAAGCTAGAAATGTCATGTTGCGATTCTTAAGACCGGATGCAACCTCCTTCCACACCTGCCGTGCATCCGGAGCTGCAGGTGTAGGCTCAAAACCCGATTTCCTCATGGTAGCAATGATTTTTTCTAGTTTCGCTACCCTAAGTTGTAATTCTTCAACCCTTGCATCATTATCTCCACCAAGACAAGCAAGTGTAACTGCTGCTTCGAAAATAATTCTGTGTTGAGATGAATATCTGAGTTCTCCTTCAAGATTAGACATAATCTTCATAATTGAAAGACATCTTTCAACAGAATATTTGTCTGCCATATCTTTGAGCGATGAATATATATCCTCTGGCAAGGCAAGAAGTTGCTTTGCAGATGAACAACTCTTAATATAAAGAACATTTCTAAAAGCTGTTGCGATATCGCTAGCAAGAATTGAAACACTCTTACCAAGATCAAGCAAGCTTGCAACCTCTTTTAATGTTTTATCAATATCACCATCAGCAATTGCTGTGCAAAGAGAATTGAGTTTTTGTGGATCTGATGCCCCAAGAACTTCAAGAACTCCCTTATAAGTGACATTGTTTTCACAATAGCTTACACACATATCAGCAACTGAAAGTGCATCACGTACACTGCCGTTTCCTGATGCAGCAATAAGTTCCACCGCTTCTGGCTCATATTTGCATCCAATATCATCAAAAATGAAACGAATACGCTCTGCAATTACAGAGTTCGCAACAAGTTTGAAATCAAAGCGGAGACAACGAGAAAGAATTGTTGGTAAAATTTGATGAATTTCAGTTGTAGCAAGAATGAAAATTGCATGCTCAGGTGGCTCCTCAAGCGTCTTAAGAAGCGCATTAAAAGCAGCCTTAGAAAGCATGTGAACTTCGTCAATAATATAGACTTTGTATTTGCCTATTGTTGGTGGGAAATTAATCTTCTCTGTAAGTTCGCGGATTTGATCAACAGAGTTATTTGATGCCGCGTCGATTTCTAGAATATCAAAATTACCACTCTTGGAAAGCTCAATACAATTGTCGCACTTACCACATGGTGAGCCATCAACAGGATGTAAACAGTTGACCGCACGAGCAAATATCTTCGCAACTGAAGTTTTGCCAGTACCACGCGTACCTGTAAAAATGTATGCGTGCCCCACCTGACCTGTTATTATTTGATTTTTGAGTGTTCGCACAATATGGTCTTGACCGATAACTTTTTCAAAAGTATCTGGACGATATTTGCGGTATAAAGATGTGTATGCCATATTTGATATTATATACTAATTTATTTATAATAGCAAGAAAAATATTTCTCATGATATGCGTTATTTAGTGTCTAAAAACCTTGCAAAAAAAGTAAAATAAATGTGTTTCAAACTGTTGACATGAGTTTTTTTTTGGACTATTATACTGACAGTATAAATCTCCGGTAGGTGAGGCTAC
>DBVO01000057.1:19082-20757 GCA_002308215.1 Christensenella sp. UBA1262 | reverse complement strand
CTAACGCAGTTAAATTTTTTTGAAAGAGCGTGAATTGTTATGACATGATATATAATTTTTATATAAATTTATCAAAAAAATATGATTGCACATCAAAAAATTAGAAAAATAAAAAGTGCCTTTAGAATGCCGGTTTTATTTTTTGTTGTTTTAGATCTCATTTTTTAGTTTGGTCTTGAAAAAAAATATATTTGTGTTAAAATGTATTTATCAAATTTATAGTTTTGCGCTTTATGCGTGTAGGGAGAAAATTATGAAAGATTTAAGTCTTAAGTCTAAGACAATAATTGGTATTTGCTTGTTTGCTGCCATTTTTATTGCTCTTATCTTAATTGCTTCTTTTTGCGATTTTAATATCAGCAAAATTATGACCAAAGGTTCTCTTGATGAAGGTGAATACATTTCTCATGGATTCTTTCCTGTTGCAGGTGAAGTTTTAGGAACCTCTCCAATTTATATTATTGCAGCTTTTTGCATGGGAATAATGTTTTGGTTCTGTCTAAGAATTGTTCCTAACAAAGCACTTTCAATTATTGGGGCAATAGTATCAGGTGCGCTACTTGTTTTAGCTTGGTGGTTCTTCTTTAAAGACATCATTGGATATCTTTTTGAACATGCTGGTAATATTGTAGGCGCTGGAACAACAGGAAATGCGGATGTTTATGAGTTTAGACATGCCTTTGGTGTTAGACTCGTAGAGATTCTTGCAGCGCTTTTAATTGCTGGCATCACTATTTTTGCTTTTATGAATATAAAAGCAGAACATCTTAAAAAACTGGTTTGGGTTGTTATTGCAGTTGTTATTGCAGCAGCTATATCCAATGCACTTGTTGCAATTATTAAAAAACCAGTTGGAAGAATGAGATTTAGAGCAATCAATTCTGATCTTGGTCAAGCATTTATTAATGGGGGACAGTTGAAAGGATTTACTCCTTGGTATAAAGCAAATGGTCAACCAAGTAGTGCTATTATAGATTCATTTGTTAATACTTATCCGGGCTCAAAAGATGCTTTCCAATCTTTCCCATCCGGACATACATGTTCAGCGGGTACTTCATATGCAATCATCATGTTGCCATATGCTATAGATTTTAAGCATAAAAAACTTGCAAAAGCATTGTGCTGGACATGTCCAATCGTTATTACAGGACTTGTTGCAATTGCAAGAATTGTTGCAGGCGCACATTATTTAAGCGATGTAACATTTGGCGGAACAATTGCTTTCCTTTGCATGGTGATTGCTATGGAAATCTTTGTATGCAAAGGTGAACACTTCTTTGCTCTTTTCCCAAAAGCAAGACGTAATAAAGCTAATGATAAAGCTGAAGTGGAAGAGGGTGCACAACCAGATGAGGCTCCAATTTCAGAAAATGAAAAAGTTGAAGCAGAGCAAAACACAGAACTTAATGTTGCTCAAGAATCCGTCCAACAACAACTTGATCAGTTACAACAATAAAAGAAATTTATGTAAAATAAAAGCACTTGCATAGCAAGTGCTTTTTTTGTTAACAATTAATGATTTATCTTTTTTAAGATGAGCAATAAAAAGAACAAAATGGCAAAGAAACATTTTAACAAAAAGAATTGATTTTTGTGATAACCTTTGTTATAATCTACAAGCAATCAAATTCTGCTAGTATGGCTCAGCAGGTAGAGCAGCTGATTCGTAATCAGC
>DBVO01000057.1:0-19066 GCA_002308215.1 Christensenella sp. UBA1262 | reverse complement strand
GTTCGAATCTGGCTACTAGCTCCATATCTGTATTGAAGAATCTACAGACAAAAACCACATTGGCTATTTCGCCATATGTGGTTTTTTGTTTGTTGAGTTTTACTATTAGATAAAAAATACAAAAAAACCGGAAAAGCGCAAGATATTAATTTCAAAATCTTAGAAAACGCGAAAAACACAAAGTTTGAAGTTTTATTTAAAAAGCGAGATAATAATATATTTGTATAGATAAAATTACGCCTGCTCGACGCTACTTATAGAAAACTAGACTTTTGGCCAATTTAATTTTGAACTTAATTTTGATAAAATTTATTTAGAGTATTTTATTATGCGCGCTTAGCGCGTATAAAAAGGAGAATGTTATGAAAGTAGCAAAGATTTGTTTGGTATCACTCATCTTCTTGCTGGTTTTTGCTTTTGTGATGGCTTTTGTTCCAACGTCATCATTTGGAACGGCATATGCTGATGATGTGATTGATGTTGTCAACCTGAAAGTTGATGAGCCAGTACATGGCGAAACAACAGGGGAACACAACGTAACAATAGCAGATGAGGATGACCGCTATTTTATCAGAAATTACAACTGGTATGACATAACGGCTGATCAAGATTTAATGAGTTCATCTGCAAAATTTGTTGGCGGACATGAATATCGTTTGTATGTTGTCGTATGTGTTTTGCCTAAACTCTATCCAGCAACACAATTTGCTGTTAGTGCAATGGGTAATCCTGATGCCACTGTTAGAGTTAACGGTGAACTGGCAGACATGAAAAAGCATTATGGCGATGATGCAAAGCAATGCTTTACAGTTGTTTATGAATTTTCCGCTATTGATGAAGCACCAACTGATGAAATACGTCTTTGGTTGCTTGATAAGCCAACATCAGGTAGTAATCCAGATTATGAGTTGACAATCGGTTCTGATAACTGTGTGTTCAACACTAACATGGGACTTAACGACACAGGTATTTCTTGGTATGCTCCACACATCAACTCACTCGTAGGGCCTGGAAATACTTTTGAAAAGGGTAGAACATATGAATTCCAATGCAGTTTAATTGTTGCAGAAGGTTTATATTTTAGAAACCCACTTAACGTATATATCGATGGTGAACAACTTGATGCAAGTGAATTTAGTTACACTAATCAATATCTCACAATAACAAAACAATTTGTTTGCGAAGATAAAAAGATTGAAAATGTTGCAATAAACGGTATTACTGCTCCATCTTGGAATAGTGGCAGCCCAACTTTACCTGATTATACAGGTGAAACTGGAGTTAATTGTCACTATACATTTGTTATGGATGATGACCATGCGGATGTAAACAGGTCAAACGGCATCGTTTGGACGGATTTAACATCCGATGCTGTTCTTGATCCTGCAAGTTCAGCGTTTGATGCAAACCATACGTACAAGGCGACAATCTTCTTGAAGGCTGATCCATACTATGAATTCGCAATGAATGGTGGTCTTTCTGCAGTTTCAGCAACAGTTAATGGTGCTGTAGCAGAATGCCATCCTGTTTATGGTTTTGGCGGTGACTATGCACGATATCTTGCAGTTGATTACGTCTTTGCTCCAACAGGCAATACAATCCAGGATATTTTCGTCTCCAACTATATCGAGCCTGAGCACAACAAATTAAGGAAGTTGGAGGTAGATAAAATTTCAACTGGTTCTGCATATAGCGTTTATTCAGTAAATTGGTATTTTGGAAACGAAGTTGTCAATGATTATTTTGAATTTGGTAAAACTTATTCGGGTATGTTGAGGATTAATGCGGAAGATGGCTACAAATTTGATAAAGATACTTACTCTCTCACAATAAATGGTAATGCAATTGATCCAGCGAGATTTAGGAGTATTGAAATCACTGATGAAACATTCTGGTGCTTGGTTGAATTTCCATGTCATGAGAGCACAATAAACACTGTTCATGTTTCCGTAACCGAACCTGTGACAGGCGAGCACCCATCAGGTTTATTGGTATCAGAAGAACCTGACAAATATTCTCACGTAGCTTTGCGTTGGTATACAGATGGAGAATTTGACAACTTACACAAGCTTGACGAATCCGACACATTTGCAAACAATACCATTTATGGTGCGGAATTGCAAATCGGTGCACAAGAAGGTTATTGTTTTGCAGAGAGCGTTAAAGTTGTTATTAACGGCGATAATGTTGTATATGTCAACAGCAATTCTTATCCTTTGGTTGCACAAGCTAATTTCTACAGCGAGAATCGCTATACTATCACATTTGATGCTAATGGTGGCAGCGGTGAAGTGCCTGCGACAATTGAAAACGTAAAAGAAGGTGACCTTTTTGTGCTGCCAGAGAGCAACTTGACAGCTCCAATGGAAGGCAAATATTTCAAGGGCTGGAGTGATTCGTCAAGCGGTGAACCTGTTGAACTCAATGTAAACGGACAATACGAGTTTAACTACGGCAACGATCTAATACTCTACGCAGTTTGGGTTGAGCATAATCACACATATGGTGAATGGCAAAAGGATGATAACGGACATTGGCATGAATGCACGGATCCGGAATGCCCTGATCTTGAAGACAGTTATTTTTCTGAAGCTCACAAATATGTCAATCACGTATGTTCAGATTGTGGCTTTGTCGAACCAACAGGAACGATAACGTTCTTGGCAAATGGCGGAAGCGGCACCCAAGCCCCAATTGTAGGACTCTATGATGAAGACTGGGCACCTTTCCCAGAATGTACATTTACGGCTCCTGATGGGAAAACCTTTGGATATTGGGAATACACTAAGGACTCTAATGTATATGATTATCCTGGACATTCATTACAATATTTTGCAGAATATGGTGATTTAGAATTCAAGGCAGTTTGGTTTGAATCACACACCATTACTTATAACATGCGTGGACATGGTGAAAATATTGTTGTAAATACTGATGGGAATTATTCCTATTACGATGTCACGTATCCTTATTACGAAGGGGAATGGATTGATGGCAATTCTTATTTGCTTGGCTTTGCCCCATCACAGATGACTCCAGCAGAGTATAGGGAATATGAAGCTGGCCTTTCTTGGGACGATTATTTTGGGATGATAGATGAAGATAAAACTTTTTATGCTGTGTGGAAAGATTATAGCGATCCAGCATATGGCAAATTTGACATTATTGATGACAAAGAGATTGCTAAGAATGGTGACGTCTCCGAACTTGGTACTGCAGAGTGGAGCGATTTCCCAATGACAAGCGTGTACGACAAATATTATTTGTATGAGTTGAGTGTTACAACAAATGGTCTTGTAAATGATGATGATCAAAATGACATTGTTCCAATCTCTCTTTATAATTGCAAAGAGACAGAATACGCATTTACAATTGGCGGACAAGATGTAATGCTCTACAATATTAATGATTCCATAACAAGTTTTGCAACGATTGCAGGTGAACACGACTATATCTATATTGATGGATATGGCACAGAAGATGATTATAATGACTTTTTGGCAGCAGGCAAAATTGTGATTGTAAATCGTGGCGTAAATAAATTCCTTGAGAAAGCAGAAATTGCAGCTTCAAAGAATGCACTTGGACTTATTGTAGTTAACAGTTTTGATGGTGTTGTATATATGGGGCTTGATGGTTTCACGAGTGATATGCCTGTTGCAAGCGTTCGTAGAGAAGTAGGCGATTTGCTTAAAGCAAATGGTACTAAACACACAGGCACAATCGATTATTACACCGGCACATTGACTGTTGCAAGCGAAAAAGTTACAGCATATTATTTTGATGAAACAAGCTTTATCATTTACGATCTCAATGATGAAGAAACTTCTACTGACCTTAATCTCTGGTATAAAATTAACGATCCATCACTTGTTAAAGCAGATGCCAACTATACAGCAACAATCAGCTATAAGTTGTCAGTATACGATAGTGAAGATGACAAAGTAGTGGATAATGTTACTCTCGGAACAACCAAACTCACAATTAAGGGGAAGGCAGATCCAGTTAATCCACAACCTGGTCCAGATCCAGTTAACCCACAACCTGGTCCAGATCAACCTGAAATTAAGCCTAACAATGAAAAAGGTGGCTTAAGCGCAGGTGCAATTGCTGGCATAGTGATTGCAAGTGTTGCAGCTGCTGGTGGTGCAGGCTTTGGCATTTTCTTCTTGCTCAAGAGTAAAGGCATTATAGGTAAGGGTGTTGCAAGCCTTGGTAATGCTTCTGATGTTCCTACTGAGGGTGCACCAGATGAGCCAGCTCCACCTAATGAAGAGCCAAAGCCAGAGGACTCTGCTCAACCTGAAGAAGGACCAAAGGAAGAGGAGCCAAAAGAGGAACCTGCAGAAGAAGAAAAACCTGCAGATGAAGAATAACATCTCCTGCGTGAAACCTTCCCTTTAATAGGGAAGGTGGATCGCACAATTTTATTATGTGTATAAAATTTAAAAAGAAGAACAAAAATATTGAGATAATAGAGCCGGATGGCGGGCATTATACTTGTGGTGGCACAACCCGCACAAGAGATAATGCAGCTGAAAAGACAATTGTTTCTACCGAGATTGTAAACTTTGAGTTAGAGTTTTCGCTCATATCCTATGTTCTCGATGAAGAAGAACGTAATAATGGGTTTTATGGCGTATTTCTTTTAAAATGTAAACGCACTGAAAATGGTGTTGAGTGTCACTATAAACAGAGAAAGCGCTTTGACCCAAATGTTACCGCAGATTTTGTCACCGATTTTAATTTTCTTGTTAAATTAGACAAAATTGTGAAGGAATATGACTTCGCAGTTTTAAACGGCTATACAAGCCACACGGCAGGCTTGCCTGATATGTATGGTGATGATCTCACTATAAACTACGCATCGGGCGAGTGCATTTATACGGCTAACAACCAGTCAATCGATTTACCAATTGAGGGCCTCAGAAAAATCAAGGAATTGTTTGAATCAGCCATGAATAAGGTAGATAAAAAACAAGCTGTTGAAGAATTTAACAAAGAAGAAGAGCCTGAGGATTTTCCATCAGATTGGATGTGTAGTGAGTGTGGTGCGATTAATAAGCATGCTAGTGATTTTTGCTACAACTGTGGCATGCCAAAACCAGGTGTTGATCCAAAGGCCCATTGTCCTTGTGGTCTTGAATTCTTTGGTGATATTCCTGATTCTTGTCCTGTATGCGGTTTATCAAAAGAAGACTTTATGTAATTTATTTTAGGAGAATACTATGGGATTATTTGACTTTTTAAACAATTTTAAAAAGAAGACAGTGAACACTGTCAAAGCATCAGTTAGCCCAAAGGCTGAGTTTGTATTTGATGAGCTTCCAAAGAATCTTGCAGAGATGAAAGCACTTTCTGAAGCTACTCTAGATGACCCATACAAAACAGCTGCACTTACAGTATGCGCACTTTGCGTTTATGCTAAAGACAGAGAGAATGGAAAAGAAATGATCAATTATCTCCGTGGACCAAGACCTTTAAGTGGTATGGATATTCAATTCTTGAATGATAGATTTATGGATGGAAAATGGTATATTCCATTTTCATTCTTTGCAGGTGCAACTCCAGCTACAGAATATAAACCAACCAAACCATATACTTTGCTAGTTCGTTCAAATCAATATTCTGACCAAAATCAAGGTTACAAAAAATTGTTTGTTCAAAGTGGTGGAGCAGATAGCCTTAGAGCAATAACTTTACGCCTTGGAGCAGATGGTAAATGGTATCTTTGGGAGCAAGAACTTTTATCTAGCATAAGAGTACCTCAATCACAAAATGTGTGGGCAAACTAAGGAGATAACTATGGAATTTGAAGGAAAATATAGAGTAAAAAAAGCCATGACCATGACAGATCATGGTTTTGAGTTTGTCCCTAGAGAAACTCTTGAGAAGCTTGATGACGAAGATTATGCACAAATGTTGAAAATGGTCATTGGCATTGATGAACATGCTCTACGCGTGTTTTTGAAACCTACAGAGGCGGATATGGCTTTTCTTGAAGAAGAAGGTCTCACCCTTAATGAAGAAGGGCTTATTCTTGTAGAAGAGCATGAAATCATCAATGAAGATGGTGAGTGGAAATATGAGTGCGGGGAATCTGATGGCGAAACAATGTATCTCCCACTTAATCTTAATGAAGATGGTGATATTGTTTACGGAGAGATGATGGTTCTCGAAAAACTCTAATATGGAACTTGACAAAAAAGATTTAGAACGTGGCAAAAAATTTATTGTCGGCAAATGGCAAGTTGACTATCTTGTCAACTTTTTCTCATCTGACCTTGCGCATATTCCTGCAAGTGAATTCAAAAGTAGTGAGGGGAGAGATTTTTCAGTTATTTCATTTGAATTTTATGCAGACAACACATTGAAAGTTGATTTGGCTGATGACAGAAGTGAAGTAGGTAGTTGGCAGCAAACTGATATGTTTGAATTTGAGTGGCATTTTGACTCGTTAAGTGATGCGGTAGACAGCCAGTTTTTAAAGGGCATCCAAAAGCTCACTGTATATGATGGTGACCTCACATTTGCTATTTCATTTTTAACGCTTGCGCTCAAAAAGGTCGTGGTTTAACTGCGATTCTGAAAACAATAAATAAGTTTTATGATTGTGTGNNAAGCCTTCCCATTTGGGAGGGCTTTTTATTAGGATTATTTATTCTATAAATATGTTTTAGAATGTATTATAAAAAATTATGCGATTTTTTAAATTTTTTAGTTAAAATCTATTGACAATTAGCACATCGAATGATATATTGTTAGCAGTCAAAGGGTTAGAGTGCTAAACACTTGACGGAGGGTATCATATGTTAAAAGAATTATCCGAAAGAAAAAAGAGAATACTACATGCACTTGTGGATCTTTATATTTCCACAGGTTTGCCTGTTTCTAGTGCTGATATCCAAAGCAAGTATTTGCCTGAAGTCAGCTCTGCAACAATTCGTGCTGAACTCAGTGCACTTGAAGCTCTTGGATATATTGAACAACCACATACTTCAGCTGGTAGAGTTCCACTCAAAGATGCTTACAAGTTCTATGTAGATTCTATTGATGGATCAAATGCATCTAATATGCTTACTGATCAAGAAACAGCATTTATCCGTGATAATTTCTTTGGAAGACTTGGTCAAATCGAAGATCTTTCTAAAGAAGCGGCAAAGATTATTAGTGATGTTACAAATTACACATCATTCGTAGTAGATCAAAGCCAAGGTGAAAATGTTGTGATTGATGAAATCAAACTTATTCCACTTAAGCGTGGCAAAGCAGTTGTTCTTATCGTTACAGATAAGGGAATGATCGCAGATAAGGCTATTGATGTAAAAGAAGATGTTAAATCTGAATATATAGATGCTGCTGGAAGACTTCTCAACAAAGTTTTTGCAGGAAAAACTATTGAAGATATAAAACACTTTGATGTATCTGAAATTGATGCCGAAATAAAAGGCTTTAAGGATATATTTGATGAAGTTCTTGGTATTCTTCGTATGTATATTTCAGAGCATAGTTCAGATAACGTATTCGTTGAAGGTGCTCTTAAGATGTTGGATTATCCAGAATATCAAAACATTGATGATGCAAAACAATTTTTGAGTGTTATCAGTGATAAAGATGCGGTTAGTGAAATTATCCTTGATGATGATAACTCAATTGAATTTACAGTACGTATTGGTAAAGAAGATAGCGGCGTAGATAAATGCGCAATCATCACAGCGGCATATAAAGTCGGTGATGAAGTGCAGGGCAAGGCTGGTGTTATAGGCCCAGAACGCATGGACTATAAGAAAGTTATAAGCGTACTAGATTATGTTAAAAAAATGTTCTCATCTGTGCTTGGTAGAGACAAATTACCAGATCCATTTGATGACGAGGAATAATCATGAAAGAAAACAAAAAGAAACAACAAAATGAAGAAGTCAATGTAGAGCCAGAAATCATTGAAGAAGCACCTGCTTTTGAAATAGATAGAGACTCTATGACAGACGAAGAGTATATTGATGCTCTTGAAACAAGATTGGGGCAAGCAATTGCTGAAGCAAATGAGTGCAAATCTATAGCACAACGTTTGCAAGCTGATTTTGATAACTATCGTAAACGCAATGCATCCATCCATGAAGATAGTAAGTCTTTAGGTCAATCAGCAGTAATCGAAAAACTCTTGACAGTATTAGACAATTGTGATCTTGCAAGAAAGTATCTTACTGATGAAGCGGCATTAACAGGATTCAATATGATGGAAACACAAATCCTGAACGCGCTAAAGGGCTTTGGACTTGAGGAAGTAGATGCTGACGGTAAAGACTTCGATGCAAAGCTAATGAACGCTGTAGAGCGCGAGAAGAACCCAGAAATGAATGGCAAAGTTGTTAGCGTTCTGCAAAAGGGTTACACATTGAATGGTAAACTATTGCGTCCAGCCCATGTTAAAGTTGGGTACGATGAATAGATAAAATATAGTTAATAACAACAAAATAAAACAATAAACAAGCAGTTGTGCTACAAACAACGAATTTAATTAGAAAAATTTTCTTCCCGTATGAAGGGAAAAGGAGATATATTATGGGAAAAATCATTGGTATTGACCTTGGTACAACAAACTCTTGCGTAGCTGTTATGGAAGGTGGCGAATCTGTAGTCATCCCAAACGCTGAAGGCATGAGAACAACTCCATCAGTAGTTGCATTTACAAAAGACGGTGAAAGACTTGTCGGCGAAATCGCAAAAAGACAAGCAGTCGCAAACCCAGAACACACAGTTTCTTCTATTAAGAGAGAAATGGGTAGCGATTACAAAGTAAAGATAGAAAACAAAGAGTATACTCCACAAGAAATCTCAGCTATGATTCTTACAAAACTTAAGAATGATGCAGAGAAGTATCTTGGAGAAAAGGTAACTGAAGCTGTTATTACAGTTCCTGCATATTTTACAGACGCACAACGTCAAGCAACAAAGGATGCAGGTAAGATTGCTGGCCTTGAAGTAAAACGTATTATCAACGAACCAACAGCAGCATCTCTTGCTTATGGTATTGATAAGGATGAAAATAAAAACCAAAAGGTTTTGATTTTCGACCTTGGCGGTGGTACATTCGATGTCTCAGTTCTTGAACTCGGTGATGGCGTATTTGAAGTTCTCGCAACATCCGGTAATAACCGTCTTGGTGGTGATGACTTTGATAAGCGTATCATGGATTACATCGTTGCAGAATTTAAGAAATCACATGGTATTGACCTTTCAGGTGATAAGATGGCAATGCAACGTATCAAAGAAGCTTCAGAAAAGGCAAAAATTGACCTTTCTGGTGTAACAAAGACATCTATCTCACTTCCATTCATTTCTATGAATAATGGTGTGCCAATGCACCTTGATATGGAACTTACAAGAGCTAAATTTGATGCTCTTACTGAAGATCTTGTCAAAGCTACTATTGGCCCAATGCAACAAGCTTTGAAGGATGCAGGCCTCAGCTATAATGATATCGCAAAGGTTATTATGGTTGGTGGTTCAACTCGTATCCCAGCAGTTTATGATTCTGTTAAACGTATCACAGGTAAAGACCCATACAAGGGAATTAACCCAGATGAGTGCGTAGCACTCGGTGCTGCAATTCAAGGTGGTGTTCTTGCAGGTGAAGTTAAAGATATGCTTCTTCTTGATGTCACACCATTGTCACTTGGTATTGAGACTCTCGGCGGTGTCTTTACAAAGCTTATTGATAGAAACACAACAATTCCTACAAGCAAGTCTCAAGTGTTCTCAACAGCAGCAGATAATCAGACATCAGTTGATATCCATGTTTTGCAAGGTGAGAGACAATTTGCTCGTGACAATAAGACTCTTGGTAGATTTGAACTTGTCGGTATTGCACCAGCTCCACGTGGAGTTCCACAAATCGAAGTTACATTCGATATCGATGCAAATGGTATCGTTTCTGTAAAAGCAATGGATAAGGGTACAAATAAATCTCAATCCATCACAATTACAGCTTCATCAAATCTTACAGAAGATGATATTGATAAGGCTGTTAAAGATGCAGAGAAGTATGCTGAAGAAGATAAGAAGCGTAGAGCAGTCGTTGATGCTAAGAACGGTGCAGAACAACTTATCTTTGCAGTTGATAAGTTTGTAAGCGAAAATGGCGAAAAGATAGATGATGCCGATAAGACAGCAATTGCAGATGCAACAAAGGCTGCAAGAGAAGAACTTGAAAAGGCTGAAACTGAAGAAGATGTTAAGGCACTTGTAGATAAACTTACAAAAGTTACTGACCCAATCTTCACAAAGTTCTATCAACAAAACCCTGAGGCGGCGGCGGAAGCGGCAAAGGCGGCAGGNNCAAAACCCAGAAGCAGCAGCAGAAGCAGCAAAGGCAGCAGGTATTAATCCAGATGACTACCAAAACCCAGACGGTGGCGCAAACGGGACTGTTGACTAATTAATAATAAGAATGTGGAGCAACGGCAAAGCCGTTGCTCCAAGGTATAATTATGGCAAAAAATTATTACGAAATACTTGGCGTTGATAAAAACGCATCCGCAGATGACTTGAAAGCTGCATATAGAAAACTTGCTAAAAAGTATCATCCAGATCTTTTCACAACAGCAAGTGAGCAAGAGAAAAAAGATGCAGAAGAAAAGTTTAAAGAGATAAATCACGCATATGATGTTTTGAGTGATCCACAAAAGAAAGCCGCATATGATGCATATGGCGATGAAAATGGACCACAAATGGGCGCTGGCGGATTTGGCGGATTTGGTGGCGGAGAAGGTTTCGGTATCAATATGGATGATATTTTCTCAACCATCTTTAGCGGATTTGGTGGCGGTGGCTCTCGTTCAGCAAGAGCAAATGCTCCACAACGCGGACAAGATATACTTACAGCTGCTACCATCTCATTTGAGGAAGCAGCTTTTGGCGTTCAAAGAATTGTCAATGTTAGACGTGTTGAAAGTTGTCCAGATTGTAAAGGGACAGGCGCAAAAGGCGGAACAGCTTTTAAGACTTGCACAAAGTGCAATGGTTCAGGAAGAGTTACAACGACACAACGTACACCTTTTGGACAATTCTCTTCAACAGGTATTTGTCCAGATTGTAAAGGCAGAGGTAAAATCATTACCGATCCTTGCAAGACTTGCAATGGACAAGGCAGATTTGAGAAAACAAGAGAAGTCAAGATTAATATTCCAGCAGGCATAGATAATGGCCAACGTATAACTTATCAAGGAGAAGGCCATAGCGGTATTAATGGTGGCGAAAAGGGCAGTCTTGTTGTTGAAATAAGAGTAACACCACATAAATTGTTTGTAAGAAATGGTAAAGACCTAAAGATTACTGTTCCTGTAGATTTTGTTGAAGCAGCTTTAGGTTGCACTTTGCAAATCCCAACGCTTTATGGAGTTCAACAGCTTAAAGTCCCAGAGGGAACACAATCTGGAACAGAGTTTAAAATTAAGAATTGCGGTATAAAAGATTTGCGTAAAAACGATAGAGGTGACCTCTACGTAAAAGTTGTAGTTGAAGTACCAAAATCTGTGTCTCATGAACAAAAAGAACTTCTTAAGAAGTTCTCTAGTGCTTCAGAAGCAAAGCAGTATCCAAACAAACGTGCATATGAAGAGGCAGCAAAAACTGTCGTTGTTAAAAAATAAAATATATGAAATATAAAACCATAACAATATCTACAAATCATCAAGATGCTGAACTTGTTTCATCGGCAATGTTTGACGTTGGAGCACAAGGTGTAACAATTCTTGACAAACAAGATTTTCTCGACCTTATTAAAACAGATGTTATTTGGGATTATGTTGATGAAAACGTATTGCTTCAAAGCGATGATGTTAAAGTTTCAACGATTACAGATATAGATGATAAGGATTTTGAAAAGAAGCTTGAAGAACGTCTTGAAGAAATGAAAAAGGCGGGCGGAATTGTTTATGGTGAAATAGTCGTCGGTGAAATAGATGCTGCCGACTACGAAAATGAATGGAAAAAATACTACAAGCCAATTGTTACTAAAAATATAACAGTTGTACCAACTTGGATTAAATATGATGCTAAACCAGGTGAGCGTGTAATGCGATTAGACCCAGGTATGGCTTTTGGTACTGGTTCACATGCAACAACTAGAATGTGTCTTGACCTCATGGATGTAAAAGGCAAGAGTGTAATAGATGTTGGTTGCGGTAGTGGTATTTTAGGTATTGCAGCAAGTCTTTGCGGAGCAAAGAGTGTATACATGTGTGATATAGATGATCAAGCAGTTCGTTTTTCTATCGAAAATGCAAAGCAAAACAAGGTAGAATGTGAAATTGAACAAGCGGATCTTATTGCTGGCGACAGGAGTGCAGATTTCATTTTTGCTAATATAACAGCAGATATTCTTATGCGCCTAGCAAAAAGTATAGGGAAGCATTTAAACGATGGGGGAGAGATTTTGCTTAGTGGAATTATTAACCCACGACTTCCTGAAGTTGTTAAATGCTATGAAGAAGCAGGTTTTGAAATAGTCGGTCATGAGAACTTAGACGAGTGGAACGCGCTTCTTATAAAAAAGAAATAATCATTAACCGCAATTATTTGCGGTTTTTTGCTTGCTAAAAACAGATTTTATTATACAATAATAAACAGAAAGGTTGTAGGTAATTTATGGAAATTAGACGCTTTTTCGTTGATGCAGTTGCAATAGATGGCGACAGAATCACATTAACTGGTGATGAATTTTTGCATATGACGAAAGTTTTGCGCTACAAGGTTGGCTATAAAGCAATTGTATGTGCAAATGATGGCGTTGAGAATCTTTGTTCAATACAGGAAATAGCTAAAGACTATGCAGTTTTACACATTGAAGAAAGAAGAGTAGTTGACAAGAAGAATGTTAACATTACTCTTTATGCAGGTCTTTTAAAAAATAATAAGCTAGATTTTGTTGTCCAAAAGTCAGTTGAGCTTGGAGTTGATAGAGTTGTTCCATTTATTTCTGATAACACTTCAGAGACTAAGTTCTCTAAAGAGCGCGCAGAAAAGATAGCGCTTGAAGCAGCAAAACAATGTGGAAGTGTATATTTGTCCAAGGTTGACGACTTAAAGACTTTTAACCAAGTTTTATCTGATTTTAATCAGTATGACCAAGTACTATTTGCATATGAGGGTGAAAAGACTAATTCTATAAAAACCAGCAATCTAACCGGCAAAAATATTGCTCTTATTGTTGGAAGCGAGGGTGGGTTTAAACCTGAAGAAATGCTCAAAGCTAAAGATACAGGAGCTACTATTGTTACACTTGGTAGGCGCATTTTACGTGCTGAAACAGCATCTATAGTACTTGCTACACTTACTTTAGATAAATTGGGAGAATTGGATTATGAATAAGCTCCCAAAAATTTCAGTTTTCACATTAGGTTGCAAAGTTAATCAATATGATAGTGATGCAATGCTTGCTGTATTCAAAACAGCAGGTTTTGAAATATGCGAAGGCCTTGAATTCGCAGATGTTTATATTATTAATTCATGCGCAGTTACAGCAGAAGCAGAAAAGAAATCTAGACAATCTATTACAAGAATTAAAAAAGTAAATCCAAATGCTACCATATACGTATGTGGGTGCGCATCTCAAAATAATTTCTTACAATTTGCTAAAGACAATGTAAAATACATTGTCGGTACAGATAATAAGCTTGGACTTGCAAGAAAAATAGTTGAAGAATATACAGGGGATGAAGAAGTTTTTGATAAGATTTTTAATCCAGCAGATTTTTCAATTGGTAGTGAATTCGAAGATAATGATGGTGTTGTAAATCTACTCACTCGTCACTTTATTAAAATTCAAGATGGTTGCAATAATTTTTGTAGCTATTGTTTGATTCCTTATGTAAGAGGCAGAAGCCGTTCGCGTTCTGAGGAAAGTATTCTTAGAGAATTAGATAGCGTCGAAAACGTTGTAAAAGAAGTTGTAGTTACTGGAATAAATCTCTCTGCCTATGGCAGAGATACAGGTACAAGCCTTACTGATCTTTTGAAAAAGTTTTCAAAGTATAAAAAATTTGGTGTAAGACTTGGATCCTTGGAAGTTGGAGTAATTGACAAAGAGTTTTTAGATGCAACAAAAAAGATTAGGCTTTTCTGTCCACATTTTCATTTGTCGTTGCAAAGTGGGGATGATGGTGTATTAAAAGCGATGAATCGTAAATACACTACGAAAGAATATTACCAAGCTGTAAGACTTATAAGAGAGTATTATCCAAATGCGGCTATTACGACCGATATTATCGTAGGATACCCAGCTGAAACGGAAAAAGAGTTTGTAAACTCTATGAAGTTTGCAAGAAAAATTGGATTTTCAGATATACACGTATTCCCATATTCTTCAAGAAAAGGAACAGTAGCAGGGCGCATGCAGCCACTTTCTCCAGATATACTTGAAGATAGAGCGAAACGCATGGGAGAAGTAAAGCAAGAGTTAATTGGTAATTATTTGAATAAACAACTAGGATTACCAGTACGTGTCCTTTTTGAAACACAAGAAAATGGTGTGTGGGTTGGCCACACTCAAACATATGTTAAAGTTTATTCCAAGCTTGGGTCAAGGAATAAAGCGTATACCATTGTGCCAATTAGTAAGTATAAAGATGGCATCTGTGATGCTTCGGTTATTGAATCCAAATTGTGATAGGAGAGTATTATATGCTTAGAGATGATTGTATTTTTTGCAAGATAGCTAAAGGAGATATCCCGGCTAACAAAGTGTATGAAGATGATGATTGCATTATCATTAAAGATTTAAATCCACAAGCCCCTGTGCATCTTTTATTAATTCCAAAAGATCATTATGCGAATATAGTAGAAATGACAGATGAACAAGCTGTAACACTTGCAAAGTGTTTAAAAAAGTTATCTACATTGGTTGATGATCTAGGTTTGCAAGATGGGTTCCGTCTTGTTTCAAATAAAGGGGAGAATGGTTGTCAATCGGTAGGGCACTTACACATCCATATTCTTGGCGGTAAAAAATTGGATGATAAGATGTGCTAATGTCTATAACTAGACATTTATTAAAATTTGCATAATATTATATGCACATATTGACTTAGGTTATTTATTGTTTTAAGATAGTTGTTAAGGAAGGTGAATTATGGGTATTTTATCTAAAAACAAACAAGTTGAACAAAAACCAAAAAGAGCAAAAGTAGTAGTAAGCGAAGATGCAAAGAATTATGTTTGCATTGCTGATGATAATGAACCAACAATCGTTTTGTCTAAAAAAGTTGAAGCTCAAAAACCAGCTCCAGCACCAGTAAAAGAAGAGCCTAAGAAAGCTCCAGTAAAAGAGACCATCGAAGAACAAGACGAACGTGCACAAGAAGAAGAACTTGCTGCAGAAGATGAGCCAGTTGAAGAGCTTGAAACTGTTGAAGATGTTAAGGTTGAAGCGCCTGTAACTCTTAAACAAAGTATGGCAGTAGCACGTCACAATGCTGGACATAAGTCTCAAATAGGCAAAAAATTCTGTGCGGAATACCTTGATGAAAAGTATAAACAAAATGCGGAAACAAATCGTCGTGAAAACTTCACATCAACAGGTCTTCCACTTGCAGATACGCATTATGCTGTAAATGACAAGAAAAAGAAATGCTTTGTCTATGTTTATGATCTTGAAGAGACATCAATGCTTCTTATCAATTCTGATGATGAACTTGCAGAAGAACTCAATAAGAAACATGGTAATGTACATAAGAGTGCATTCCCAAAATCAAAAGATCAATGGTATAGTGTAGCTCTTGATGATACATATAGTGAAGAAGAAGTACAAGATGTCCTTGATCGTTGCTATAAGAGAGCAGGTGGCAGAGATGCAGATGAACTTTCTCTTAAAGAAAGTTTAGCCCTTGCAAAGACAGTTAAGAGCAAACATACAACAAGCAAGAAATCCATTTGTGAATATCTCTCTAAAAAATATGGTGACGAAGTAGAAATTAATACTCGTGAGAATTACACATCAACAGGTCTTCCACTTGCAGATACGCACTACGTAAAAGCTTCAAATGGTAAGAGTGTATGTTTTGTTTATGTATATGAAACAGAAGGTTCTATGATGCTCCTTATTAAGGCAAATCATGAATTTGCTAAATCATTAAAAGAAGTTCATGAAAACGTTCACAAGAGCGCATTCCCAAAGGCAAAAGAGCCATGGAATATGGTGTTGCTTGATGACAGCTTCAGTGATGATGAGGTTCATAAACTCCTTGATGATGTATTGGAGTTGAATAAGTAATAAAACTTGTTTTATTAGAAAAAAAAGCTCTGCATTTTTTGCAGAGTTTTTTTGTTATATAGTTTTAGTCGAATGAAAGCGAAAATAATTGATTAATGAATAAATGAAGTATTAAAAAAAGTTTGACAACAATCATTTTTTGTGTATAATGATAGGGTACTACTTTTTGAGGAGGTGAATCAGAATGTCAACAGTCAAAGTCGGTGAAAATGAATCATTGGACAACGCTATCCGTCGTTTCAAGAGAAAATGCGCTCGTGACGGCATCATCGGAGACCTCCGCAAGAAAGAAGCTTACGAGAAGCCATCCGTTAAACGCAAAAAGAAAGCGGAAGCAGCACGTAAGAGAATGTATAAAGCATAATCTGAATCAGTTTGCCATCCGTTTTGGGTGGCAAATTTTATGGAGGCATGGCTCAGTTGGTTAGAGCACACGGTTCACATCCGTGAGGTCGTTGGTTCGAGTCCAACTGTCTCCACCAAATGCA
The DNA here is from genome assembly GCA_002308215.1 of Christensenella sp. UBA1262. Classification (GTDB taxonomy): domain Bacteria; phylum Bacillota; class Clostridia; order Christensenellales; family CAG-917; genus CAG-475. The sequence continues at coordinate 2,308 of DBVO01000057.1, read as the reverse complement.
AATAGAACCCTATCTTTTCTGATAGGGTTTGTTTTATTTTTTGAATTGATATTGGATTTGTTTTGATATGATTATCTACTGGAAAGTTTACAATGATTTGAAAAATCTTCCAGTAGTAATGAAAAATTTATTACAAACATATTTATTGACTTATACTTTTAATTAAATTATAATTTAACTGATAGGGAATAGGTGAAAAATGAGCAATAATGTGATATTTAACATGACAGTGTGTGTAGTAGGAATTTTGATTTTGCTTATACACGCAGTCAACATAATTGCAAAGAAGGGCAAACGAAAAGATGAAAAGAGTTTGCTTGTTTTTTTGCTATTTACAATCATACACTTTGCGACTTATTTAACATTTACACTCATCAAAACAAAATGGACGAGCAATGCCTATGTAATTAGTTTTTACACAATATTCTACATTATGAACAACATGGAATTGTTCTTGTTATTTAGATATGTGCTTTTATATGTGGGCTTTGATGCAAAAATAGAGAAGGGATTGAAAGTCGCTAACATAGTATTATTTTCTATTTTTGTACTGTTAGATATCGTAAATTCTTTCACTGGTATATTCTTTGGAGCAGTGGATGGAGAGTATGTGCGTAGCAAAGTAATGATAGTTTCACAAGGCTATCAATTTGTTATGTTTATATCTATATTCTTTGCGACTGCATTAAATAAAAAGCTCAATCAGCAAGAAAAGATCGCATTTGGTATATATTGTGTTTTGCCACTTGGAGCAATAATTCTCCAAAACATTTTCAAAGGATATGCAGTTGCATATCTTTCTATCATAGTTTCTATTGAGGTATTATTCCTGTTTTTGAATGTTCAAAAAAATATTGCACTTTCAAAGGAAGAAGAAAAGAACAAAGAAGCACAAATCAAAATCATGCTTTCACAAATTCAGCCACACTTTATTTATAACTCTCTTTCATCAATTTCAACGTTGATTACTATTGATCCAGAAAAAGCTCAAGAAGCACTTGATAATTTTACTGAGTATTTGAGACATAATTTATCAAGTTTGACAGAAACTAAACTCATACATTTTGAAGATGAGCTTAAACATATAAAGACATATGTTTCTCTAGAGCAAATTAGATTTAATGATAGAATCAATATCATTTATGATATTGAAGTATCAGATTTTGATGTCCCACCACTTTGTATTCAGCCAATAGTTGAGAATGCCATTAAGCATGGTATTTTGCAAAAATTGGAAGGCGGAACCTTGACTCTCAAAACATATGAGACAGATGAGTCATATGTCGTTGAAGTCATAGATGATGGGGTAGGATTTAAGATGGAAGATGTAAATTTTGAAGAAAACAAGCATTTTGGTTTGAACAATATAAAATATCGCATAAATAAAATTTGCGGTGGTAATATGATAATAAAGAGCGAAATTGATAAAGGCACAGATGTTGTTGTCACGTTTAAAAAATAGGTGAAAAAATGAACATACTTCTTGTTGATGATGAAGAACTCCAACTAATTCGTCTTGAAAATGCGGTGAAGAAGGTTTTACCAGATGTTAGCGCTATTTTGCGTTACACAAATCCCGTTCTTTGCTTGGATAAAATAGAAAACACCAAGATAGATATAGCTTTTCTAGACATCGAGATGCCAAAAATCAACGGAATCCAACTTGCAAAAAGGTTAAAACAATTGAACCCGTGTGTTAATATTATTTTTGTTACAGCATATGACAATTATGCACTTGATGCATATAGAATCCATGCATCTGGCTATATTACTAAACCAGTAAACGAGCAAAAGATTAAAGATGAGATTGAAGGATTGCGCTATAATGTGGAGATGCCAAAAACGAAGAGATTACAAGTAAAATGCTTTGGTAATTTTGAAGTCTTTGTGGATGGAGAGCCTCTTAAGTTTGGTAGAAGCAAGTCGAAAGAATTGTTCGCATATCTAATAGATAGAGAAGGCGCAGCGGTTAATGTAAATGAACTTAACGCAATACTGTGGGAAGAAGACAAAAAGTCTTATTTTAGAAACCTTGTAGCAGATATACAGAAGACATTGAAAGATGTGAACGCAAGCGATGTTTTTATAAAGCGCAGAAATGAGTGTTATGTGGATGTAGACAAGGTTTACTGTGATGCTTATGAATACAAACATGATAACCCAGATGCAATAAGAGCGTATCGAGGCGAGTATATGGCACAATATGATTGGGCGATTTTTGAGGCTTAGTTAAAAATTAAAAAAAATTATATTTAAGGACGACAAATCATTTATTTGCCGTCTTTTTTGTTGCACTTTTGTTGCACTC
>DBVO01000010.1:22238-26847 GCA_002308215.1 Christensenella sp. UBA1262 | reverse complement strand
ATCATGATGGCTAAAATCACCACTGATATATACATCTGCTCCACCTCTCATCGCAACAGCAGTCTCTGCGGCGCTACCGCCACCACCACTGCAAATGCAGAATGTGGAAATAATCTTATTTCCATCTCCAACATATTTAACACTATTATCGGATAATTTTTCGGAAATCTTCTTTGTAAATGCACGTAGTGTTATTGGCTCAACTTTAGCAAAGAACAAGCAGCTATCTTCTTTAGACTGGAATGAGAAGTCAGCATCAAAAATATCAATAAGTTCTCTGTTTATGCCGAGTTCACAACTATCCATGTTGGTATGCGCTGAATAAATAGTAATGCCATGCTTTAAGGCAAATATAACTACACGTGAGTGCCCATCTTCCATATCAATTTTTTGTAATGGATGATAAATTAATGGATGATGTGCAACAACAAGATTGCAACCATTTTCAACTGCTTGTTCAAGCACTTCAAGAGTCGCATCAAGGCATACCACAACACCTGTACATTCTGCATCTAACCAGCCTACTTGCAAACCTATACGCTCTCTGTCATGTTCAGTTGCAAGTTCTGGCTTTGCATATTTTTCAATTTCGTCTGTGATTCTTCTAATTTTCATAACCGTTACCTTATATCTTCCAACAAGCTCTCAAGCTCACAGATTTTTTGTTTCAATTCCTCACTATAATTCTTTGCGAGTATATTGTTTTTTTGTTCAATTTCTATAGCAAGTTGCTTTTTGAAGTTTTCACTTGTTTTATAAAACTTGCCGAATCTAATTTGCCTATCATCAAGGTTTTCTTCACCTTGTTCTGTTTTAAGCACTGTATAAACCTTACCAGCGCAAGTAATGATATCATCAAACACTATCTTGTGCCCTATCTTTTGGAGCTCCAAACGCACTTTTTCTGGGTGCGTATTTGGAGATAGTATAAAGTGTGGAAACACTTTACTATTCCTATGAGCTCTTTCAAGGATACCTGATATAACATCACCACCAAGTCCAGCAATAACAACAGTATCTACTTCTCGCGAATCAATAGGATCAAGTCCATCACCGAGTCTCGTATCCATAAGTTCACTTACACCATTTTCAAGGGCGAGTTCCCTTGCTTTTTTTAAGCTCGGTGCACTTATATCTGTAGCTATTATATGAGATGCTCTATCCGTGCTGATGAGATAATAGCCGAGTTTTCCATGATCACAGCCAACATCGGCTACTTTCCCAAAATCAACAAGTGATGCTATCAGAGTCAATCTTTCATCAAGTCTAATAGGCATTATTCAAAATCCTTGAGTTTCTTAAGACGATTTGGATGACGAAGCTTTCTAAGTGCTTTTGCTTCGATTTGACGGATACGTTCACGAGTAACATTGAACTCTCTTCCAACCTCTTCCAAAGTTCTTGGATGAGAATCATCAAGGCCATAGCGGAGGCGGAGAACTTTTTCTTCACGTGGAGTAAGTGTATTAAGCACTTGGATAAGTTGTTCTTTAAGCATTTTTGCTTCAGCTTGTTCTGAAGGTGAAAGTGCCTTGTCATCTTCGATGAAATCTCCAAGATGGCTATCTTCTTCTTCACCAATTGGCGTTTCAAGAGAAACAGGATCTTGAGCAATCTTTTGAATCTCTCTAACGCGTTCAACGCTTACACCAAGATATTCTGCAATTTCTTCTGGTGATGGCTCACGTCCTAAGCGTTGCAAAAGTTGACGAGTAGCTCTTCCTTGTTTATTAATGGTTTCAACCATATGAACAGGAATACGAATTGTTCTTGCTTGGTCAGCAATTGCACGTGTAATCGCTTGGCGAATCCACCAAGTAGCATATGTTGAAAACTTGAAACCTTTAGTATAGTCAAATTTTTCAACAGCTTTCATAAGGCCAAGGTTACCTTCTTGAATAAGATCAAGAAATTGCATTCCGCGGCCAACATAACGCTTTGCAATTGATACAACAAGACGAAGGTTTGCTTCACTAAGAATCTTCTTTGCTTCTTCATCGCCTTCTTCCATACGCTTTGCAAGTGCAATTTCTTCGTCGGCTGTTAAAAGTGGAACTTTACCAATGTCTTTAAGATAAATCTTAACAGAGTCATCAATAGTGCTATCAATAAGACTATCAATGTCTGTTGTGTCATCTTCAACTACTGTTTCTTCCACAGTGATGTTTGCTGCTTTCAAAGCATCAAAAACAGCTTCCAAGTCATCTGCGCTTGCTTGCAAATGTTCAAGCTTTTGCATGATTTCTTCTTCTGTCACGCTTCCTTTTTGCTTGCCAAGTGCGATAATTTTTTCGATTTCTTGTTTTAAGAGCTGTTCTCTATCCAAAATGTTTCCTCCTAGTGATTACAATTTCTCACTAATAAATTTTGATTTCAATTGTTTTTGAAGTGTAGCTATTTCTTGAGTTGCTTTGCGCTTTTCTTCCAAATCTGTCATTTTGTTAAAAGCCTTTTTAAGATAATCCAATCTTCCTTGTATGAATTCGTTTGCAAGCGACAATAGACAACCTTCAAAATAGTCCTCTTCCTGCTTTTTGTTTTTCATTTGTTCTTCTAATTGTTTTGTTACGTCAAGTATCTTGCCGATTTCATCATCATCTTCGATATGGGCGTACATTTGCCCAACATTAAATTCGGCACCATTCAATGATAATGCGTAATCAAATATTTCCTGATGTTTTGGATGCGCTAGCCATTCACGTTTGATTTGAGACAAATCAACATACTGAGCATTCTCCATAATTCTATTCAACACAAAACGTGATGACAATATCACTATGCTCTCTTTCTTCTTGGCATCCTCTTTTGGCTTATTATCTTTAATAGGAGCACCAGATGAAAGCATTTCTTCAAGTGTTGCGATAGATACACGACTAAGGCTTGAGACACGCTCAAAATAAACTTCGCGCTCTGCGCGACTATCTACATCCTTTAGCACGCGGATAGCTGCGCTAACATATTTTGCTCTACCATCTACAGAAGCAAGGTCAAAAGCGTCTTCGCACAATTTAAGTTTATATTCAATAACCGGTAATGCAGACTTCATCTTCGCAATGAATGCGTCTTCTCCGCCTTCACGCACGGTTTCATCTGGATCTTTGCCGTTGTCAAGAGATATAACTTTTATGTTCAAACCTGCTTCTTTTAATGGCTCAACATTCTTAACTGTTGCATGACGTCCTGCGTTATCGCCGTCATAACAAACATATACATTATCTACTAAACGTGAAAGTTCTCTAGCTTGCCCTTCAGTAAGTGCAGTGCCCATGCCTGCTACAGCATTTTTAATTCCTGCCGCACCAAGAGAAATAACATCCATGTAGCCTTCTACTAAAATAATTTCTTTATACGCTGCACCATTTGCCTTTTTATCTCTCTTTATAAAATTGACACCATAAAGTGTACGCCCTTTATCAAAGAGTTCTGTATTAGTTGAGTTCTTATATTTTGCAACATCAGTTTCACCGTGGAAAATACGACCACCAAATGCTACAACCTCGCTCATACCATTCATAATTGGAACAATTATGCGGTTGCCAAAAGCATCTCTTGGATTATTAATGTTGTTGATAAGCCCACAATCAAATAAGTCTTGTAATTTATAACCTTTTCTGCGCAAATATGCAGGCATGCTGTCAAAATCAAGAGAAAGTCCAAGGCCATAGCGTTTTGCTGTTTCATCATTAATGCCACGAGATGCCAAATACTCTCTAGCCTCTTTCCCTTTTTCTTCATCAATAAGATTATTACGGAAATATCTTGCGGCGTCACGCATGAGTTGTTTTAATACTTCCTTTCTATCTTTCTTTTCTTGATAATGTGGATCCATCTTAAAGCCTGGAAGAGGCATGTTTGCTTTATCTGCCAAAATTTTAACTGCATTGAAGAAAGAAACGGACTCAATCTCTTGGACAAATTTAACTACATCACCGCTAGCGCCACAGCCAAAGCAATGATAATAAGCGGATTGTTGATTGACACAAAAAGAAGCTGTCTTCTCATTGTGGAAAGGACAGCATCCAAAATAACGTCCACCTTTCTTTTGTAGTGGGACGTATGTTGAAATTACTTCAACGATATCATTTTTATACTTGAGTTCTTCAAGAAACTCTGGTGTAAAACCTTGTGCCATATGCTTTTAATTTGAGCCCTATATTTTAGAACAAAAAATATATACTAATTATATATACGATACTAAATACTCTATTCCTAGAAAAATAACAAAAAAAATAAAAAAGCACCGACAATTGCCGATGCCTTTTTAAATAGGGAGAGAATAAACTATGATTAATGCTTTCGCAGTTATACTATCTTCTTGGTTGGCCTCCTTGCTGCATGCCACCCTGTGTACCTACAGAAGTTACTGTACTTGAGAGTGTTACGCTTCCAACGTTTGTGCCATTAACATATACTGAATAAGTGTTTCCAGTTGTGAAGCTTGAGCTAGAAGCTATAACAACTTGTGCAGCCTTTGCTGTTGTATATTCGACTAAGGTATTTCCATTTGCATCTTTAATAGCGATAGTAGATCCAGCCTGGATACTATTGCCTTGATACACTATAACATTTTGAGCGCTACCTGTTGAAGGTGTTTCAACCATTCCTGAAG
>DBVO01000010.1:9971-22199 GCA_002308215.1 Christensenella sp. UBA1262 | reverse complement strand
CCATCTATCACAATACCTGCTTCACTATCAAGTGAGGAATTGCCTCCGTTTGTAGGACCATCAACATATACCTCACCACCGCTGATATAGATTCCATTGTTACTATCAATACCATCGCCTTGAGCATTAACTTTAACTTTACCGCCACTGATAATGATATAGCAGTTTTGGTTTGCGTAGCCCATTTGAGCATTTGTACCATCTGCTGCGTTTAATCCGTCATCTTGAGCAGTAACTGTAATGTTACCTCCAGCGATTTCAAATTTTGCAGCTTCGAGCCCTTCATAACAGTTATTAACAACTATTGTTCCGCCTGTAACTCTCAATAACTCGTCTGCATGAACACCATCATCACCACTTGTGAGATTAAGTGTGCCACCGCTTATAAAGAGATATCCGTTAGAATGAATTGCATCATCATTTGCATTAATAGTGATGTTGCCACCTTCAATTACCAATGCATAGTAACTAACATCAGTGATTTCAACAATTGAATAACCCTCATCTGCTTCCTCTTCTGTATCAACTTCGCGATGNNCTTCGATGACGAGTGCATAATAGCTTGCATCTGTGATTTCAACGATGCTATAGCCTTCTTCCGCTTCTTCGTCTTCGTCCACTTCGCGGCCGCCTTTTGCAAGTTCTGATTCAAGATCTGCATCTGCAACTTCAAGTTTAATACTACCTGCTTTTAATCCTTTACCATCAGCATTGTCGCTTGAAGTTTCTGTTATTCTAGAAGGTGCTCCACCATTAGTTGTTATGTTAATGTTACCGCTCTTAATATAAAGCAATGTTGCTGCGCTTATACCATCATCACCACTGACAATGTCGATATCGCTATCTTTGATATAAATATATCCTACAGATACATCATCAGTTTCATTATCTGTTTGTATGCCATCTGTGCCAGCTGCTATATCTAAATTTGCATTCTTAAGAATTACAGCATCATTTCCACGGACGCCATGCTTTCCAGCGGTAATATCAAGAGTAGCATCTTCAATTACGAGTTTTCCTGTGCAATGTACGCCATTCTTGTCTGCACCGCTTGCAATCGTTAAACTGCCATTTCCATTGATAAGCAGATCATTTTTAACATATAAAGTGCCTTTTGAATCATCATTAGCGTCTGAAAGAACACCAGTCATTACATTTTCACCAACAAGAGTAATTACAGTTGAAGTTGGTTTTTTATCAGCAAAGATACTATCAAGTGTAGCATTGTTCAGCCAAATATGAATTTCAATATTCTTTGTGCCAAGTACAACTCTATACTCAGTTGTTCCAGTAAAGACGTAGTTGCCAGATGCCTTTATAACATAATCCTCTGTAAGAGTACTCAAATCAACGGAGGTCACATCAAGTGCTGAATAATCTGTCACATCATCAAATTCTAAATCAAATTCATAGGCATCAATCTGAGCCTCAATATCAGCTGTACTCACACCTTGAGAAGTCACATCTGCTGCTGTAACATTTCCACCAGCTTGTCCTCCAGGGAAACCACCTTGTTGCCCTCCAGGAAAACCTCCTTGTTGTCCGTTAGGTGGAGTATTGCCATTTTGTGTAGGAGGCTGATCCCCATTATTAATTTGTTCAGACGTATTTGTCGTATCGCTTGCATCACATGCAACAAAACTAATAGACAAAGCCATCACACAAACTATTGCTAAAATTGCTATTAAAATTTTCTTAGTAGTAGTTTTCATACGAATCACCTCGCTTGTTTCTTGCCTTAATCATAAAAACCAATCCTTAAAATCACATTTAATTTTGAAAAAAAATTTTTAATTGTTTTTTAATCTTTATAATAAAAAAACCACCCATGTTGGGCGGAAAAAAGACCTAATAAATAAGGTCTGCATTTTATCAAATTATACTACGTTGGTTGCCATTATTTTTAATAATGCCATCAGCACTCGTTTTTCATTATCCTGGAAAGAGTTGAACGCATCACGCGCAAACTCTTCATTCAAAGATTCAATTAAATATGATATTTCTCTTCCGCTGTCTGTAAGAACAAGTTTTTGTTCTCTTTTATCAACTTCAGAAATAGTAACTCTTATGAGCCCCTTATCTTTTAAGGATGCAACGCTACGCGATACAAGTGCCTTTGAAACTTCACTATCTTTTGCAATATCACTTGCCGTGACAACTGATTCAAGGCTTGACAAAACAACAATCTCATTTGGCGTAAGATCGAAATCCTTCAACCCTTCTGTTAAAAAATCAGAATATGCACGCGAGATCTTGCGAAAAGATGAAAATAGAAAATTTAGATTCTTTATATCGCTCATAAGTACACTTTAGGAGCGTAGGACAGGCCTACGCTCCTTTCGTCCAAAATTAATTCTTATTATTCTTCGTCAGTTGGCTCTTCGCTTGGTGCCTCTTCTGGCGCTTCTGGTGCTTCTTCGTGCGCTGGTGGAACTGCAACTGTATCAGCGTTCGGGAAGTTAAATGAATCTGGAGCAAATCCTTCTTCTGCTGATTCGAGATTTGCATCTTCATCAAGCATCTCACCTGCTGCGATAGCTTTTCTTCTCTTAATCTCTGCAACAGCTGCTTGTTGCTCTTTCTCATTGAACTTGTAGAAGAAGAGTGGAACTGCTGTTAAGAAGAAGGAGATTGCTGCGACAAGCACGAGCATAAACCACATGATATCTTTAGATGATTCAGTAACGGATGCAACGTTGTTTGCTTCAACGCCTGCCATATAATATGCAAGAACACCGATGAATGCGCCAACAGCCATACCGATCTTACTAATGAAGGTTTGCATTGCGAAGCAAATACCTTCTGCTCTCTCACCTGTTTTAAGTTCAAGATATTCAACAGTATCACCAATCATAGCATAAGTTACGATATTACCAATACCTGTTGGAACACCAGCTACAACAAGTGCAATCATAAGGACGATAACTGTAGCCATACTTGTATAGTTACCTTTATCAACTGCGAAACCGACAACCCATGCTATAAGCATGAAGATACCGCCTATGATATGTGACCAGATATATGTGTTACGTTTACCGAATTTCTTTGTGAAATATGGAACAAGCAAAGATGCGATAAGACCACCTGGAACAATTGCCATTGTGAATAACGCATACATTGATTCTCTGTTCATAACATACTTAGCGAAGTAGAGACCGCCAGTATATGTAAATAACATTCTTGCTGCACCAGCAATACCTGACAAAACGATAAGCATCAAAGGTTTATTCTTGAAAAGCAAACCGAGATTGTGTTTGAGTGATGGTGCATCGACTGTTGTTTGGTTTCTTTCTTTTGTATTCTTGAATCCCAAGAAGAAAAGTGGAATTGCGACTACACAGCAAACTATTGCAATAACGAAATAGATCCAAGAGAGTTGACCACCGATAGAAGCCTTTTGTGCTGCAACTTCAGCTTCTGTATAAATTGATGGATGGTCGAGCATGTATTGGAGCAATGTTCTGCCCTGATTTGTCATGTTATCTGTAATGATAGGTGTGAAAACTGTTACGATACCAGCACCAGCTGTACAGAACAAACGTGCAATTGTAAGCAAGTTACCACGACGATATGTATCGTTGCTCATTGCTGTTGAAAGTCCCCAATATGGAACGTCAGCGACAGTATAAACAACACTCCACAAAACGTAAATAACAGCAATAGCTGCAAATCCGCCCCAGTTATTTGGATAAACTGGTAAGAAGCAGACAATCGTCATTATAGCAATTGGAATTGGCATCCATGCAAGATATGGACGGCATTTACCCCATTTGGTTCTTGTACGGTCAACGATTGATCCCATAATTGGATCGTTGGCTGCGTCGAAGATTCTTGCAAACAACATAAGGAATGCAACTGCAAGTGCTGAAAATCCGATAGCATCCGTCATGAACACGGTAAGATATGAACCTATAACCGTGCAAATAAGGTTTTGGCCAAAACCAGCAAGTGAGAATGAGAAACCTTCTTTAGGTTGCAATTCACCATCGCCTGGCTTAGATCCAAAAATCTTGTGCCAAATTGTGACTTTTGGTTCGCCGCTTTGTGCGACACTTTCTTTTTTACTCATAATTTCCACCTTTATTTTTTTGGCATTTTAAAATACCGTATAATATTATAACAGTTAATAAGTAAACTTTCAATACTAAATATAAAAAAAACGACCTGATTTTCAGGCCGTTTGATTATTTGTTATACTCTTTCATTATGCGCTGCACATTGCGATTAGTTTCTTTTTCCTTAATTGCCGCGCGCTTATCATGAAGTTCTTTACCTTTGCATAATCCAATTTCAACTTTTACAAGAGCATCTTTAAAGTATACTTTTAAAGGGATTAATGTGTACCCTTTTTGTTCTACCTTACCTCTAAGCTTATTAATCTCACTCTTGTGAAGCAATAATTTTCTTGTGCGCTTGGAATCAACGTTGAAATAACTCCCCATTTTATATGGTGCGATATGCACATTTAGCATGAATACTTCACCATTCTTAATAATAACGAATGAGTCCCTGAGGTTAATAGATCCTGCCCTTACCGACTTAACTTCGCAACCAACAAGAACAACACCTGCTTCAAAGGTGTCTTCAACAAAATAATCATGATATGCTTTTTTGTTTGTGGTTACTAGTTTTTCCATAGCGATATTATTATACACGAAGTTATAGAGTTTTCAACTCTTTATTTAGAGTAAAATAAAAGGCATCCCTCTCGGGATGCCCAACTTTAATTTTTTCTATTAGTCAACGATACCAACGATGAAGCAGATGACTGCACAAACCAAAATGAATACGAAGAGTCCAAGTGTAACCTTTTTGAGGATGCCCTCTTTATCTCTTGATTTGTTTTTGCCATAGAAAGAATCTTGTTGTTGTGCACCCGTAACTGCACTGACATTATCAGCAGTACCTTTTTGCAACATAATAACAACGATGATACCGATGCAAGCGACAACCATCATAATAGCAAATGCAAGCAAGACTGCTTGTCGTGTCTCATACTTAATGCCAGTTTCTGCGGCTATAAGCAATGCGTTTAATGAATCCAACATATTGGACCTCCAAATTTTTGTACTCAATGATTTTAGCATAATGAGTTGCTTTTGGCAAGCGGTTTTGAAAAATATGTATAAATAATAGAATTAAAAATAAGAGTTATTTTGAATTATTGTTGGCTTTTTAAAAAATCCACAATTTGAGGAATCGCTTCTTTCAAATCATTATAGGTCTGCTCATAAGCATCTTCCCCGAGCCCATAAGGATCTGCAACTTCACGTCCCAAAAATTTAGACATCTCAATAACCTTATCATTTGCGCCATATAATGCAGAAAGCATTATTCTATGCGCCTCAGTCATGACAAATATAAAGTCTGAACTATCATAAATCTTTTTATCTACAAATTTTGAAATGTTATTGTCATGTGCAATATTATGCTTATCTAAAGTGCTGGCGGCAAATTTTGTCATTGGTTTTTCATGACGCATAGTTCCTGCGCTATCCACCTCAATGCCATCTATATTACGTTGTGCAAGCTCTGCTTTTAACATAAAAAAAGCCATCGGGCTACGACACATATTCCCAGTACAAACAAATAAAACTTTCATACTTTCAAACCACCCGATGCCTTTTCAACTCTATTCATTATGGACCCAGCGAGTCCCTTATTATCAAGCTGCTCGACTATTATATAGTCGAAGTTCTCTTCTGCTGTATGCAAAGCTGCATAAATATTTCTTGAATAATCTTCGATTGTAACTCCTAAAGAAATCTGATCCCTTTCGCAAACAACATCACGATAAATGTCTCTTGCTACAATTACTGGATGCAACCCTTCATTCTTCACCTTATCATATTCGGCAACAGCATGATCTATTGATATTGCACACACAGTTTTAACCTTTGGAGCATAGTGTGTATATTTCATTCCTGGAGCTTTAGCAATTTTAATAACTTTTCCATTTTCTAATACTTCTCCAAGAACTTCTACAAGCATTTCTGCTGTTATAGCCCCTGGACGCAGTATTGTAGGCGTCTCAGACGTTAAATCAAGCACGGTAGACTCTATTCCAACCTTGCACGCACCATCATCAAGTATCAATGGTATTTCGCCTTTCAAGTCGTCATAAACGTGTTTAGCTGTTGTTGGCGATATATGTTTTGAACGATTTGCCGAAGGAGCTGCTAAAGGAGCACTTTTTTCAATAAGTTTTCTTGCCCACTCGTTTGATGGCATACGAATACCAACAGTATCTCCACCAGCTGTAACAACAGATGGAATATTATTGCTTTTTTTTAGTATTAGCGTAATTGGACCTGGCATAAATTTGTTAGCCAATTCATAAAAAACTTCTGGGATGTCAACTGCAATATCTCTTACCTGTTCAAGTGTTGAAATATGTACAATAAGAGGATTATCCTGTGGCCTTCCCTTAGCAACAAAAATCTTTTTAACTGCCTCTTCATTAAAAGCATTAGCTCCGAGGCCATAAACTGTCTCAGTTGGGAAAACGACAAGCTCGCCACTCAAAATGAGTGACGCAGCTTCATCAATTCCATCTTTTGCTGAGATAATTCTTGTTTCCATTTTAAATTAGTCTGTGAATAGCATATGTCACTGTGCTATCTGCGCTAGTGATCTTTTCAAAAACAAACACATCTGTTGGACTAGAAGATGGAGCATAAAGTATAGAACCAGTTTCCATAGAAGCTTCCATAATCAAATTCTTTGAAGAATTTGCATTGAAATTCTTTATGCCATATAGTGTAACTGTATTACCTTCAGAATCTGTTGATTGCTTCTTAAACATATAGCAACCAATCTTAAAAATAGCTGTCTTTGAAGATGTAGTTGCAATATCCGCAAGTGGTTCCGTACCATCTGACATTCTTTCAACTTCAACACCATCTCGTCCAATTAAATAATATGATGATACGCCATCATCATTTGGACGTTGTGCTATAGTATAGAAGCCTCTAAATGCTGCAATTTGGTTATACTTTTGGTTTCTAACTTGACCACTTTCAAGCGTATATTGGAATGTTAATTCATTGCCCTTCAAATCAAACATTGTATACATGTCTTCATCTGAACCATCTGGATCTTCGATGCATGCAATGATAACACTGTTTGCAATATTTTGTGATCTGAGTGAATAATTTGTATTCTCACCTACTTTTTCACCATTTGCAGTATATACTGCAACCTTGCTTGGAAGATATGGAACATAATAGTTACCATCTGATGCAGTCATGATAAGATCAAAGACACTAATCTCATCTTTTTCTTGTCCAGAAATTGAAGTTCCAAAATTACCCGTAAGTGACATTACTATGTTAAGATTCTTATCCAAAATATATTGGTCATAAAGGCCAACTTTATCAACAATATTTAATCCATAAGCAGCATACATATAGCCTTCTTTAAGGTATTGCTTTACATCAATGCCTACCTTTTCAGAATCATAGTATTGATTTGTCAATTTCAAGAAAACTTTATCGCTGTTGCCTGAGTAATTACGGAGTGTATCGTTTGAAGCATTATATATCTTACGTCTGAACACATAATAGTCATTGCCATCAAAATATGTATATTCTTCATCCGATTCAACTGTCCAGTCTTCATGAATTAAAAATTCACCGCCACCAATGTATGTAACTTCTACATAGTAGTCATCGTTGCTTTCGCTTGCGATGAAGCCATTCCCGCCATCGAGATTTTGAACTGGGTCTGCAGCATGTTGAGGTATAGCAAACATATATTCGCCATCGCTGTTTCCACAAACAGAAACATATTTGCCTTCAAATCCATTTACTTTAGAAAGATCATCGGATGCATTCTTAACACGGCAAACTAATTCGCCACGATCTTTTAAATCTCCAGTTGTGGTTGTACGATAAATAGATGTGTATCCGCTCTTCCCTTGAACATCAAAAGAAGATGCTATTGCGACAAGATTGCCGTCAAGAATCTTAATAACTTTGTCAATTTTATTGGTTCCAACACCGCTTACTCTCTTTCTTGAAATAAGGGTATTGCCATTATAATCGAATGCTCCTGCTTCTCCATTTGAAAATTTACAAACTATAATGCCATTTTTAACTCTTACAGCTGTAATGCCCAAACTTAATGGGAAAAGCATGCCCTTTACTCCACCATCAATATACGTTCTATTGTCCCCACACTTAATGATGGAAAGGAGACTATCTTTTGTTATAACAAAAGCATCCAGATCTTTAATGTATCCTACATCACTAGCAGCATTTACACTTTCAGAAGATGAGGATGTTGAAGAAGTATAAACTTCAAATCCAGCAGGAAGCACAAACTCTGTTTTATATGATGTAAATTCAATTGGACTTGTAGTATCCAAGAAAATATCACCAATGGTTACAACCTTTGCCTTTTTGTGACAGGCAAACAAAGAGAACACAGAAACTGTGACAACTAAAATTGCCACAATAGTCAGTATTATTTTTTTGCTAATTGCGTTTTTCATAATTGCTCCGCAAAGTAATGAGAACCAATTCTAGTCCCCAATAATGTGTAGATGATATCCGCTATAAGCAAATTTGCATTTGCTTTAAGTGAATGTGATATATTTCTATTTTCTCCGCTCAAATAAGCGCGAGACACAGTATCTATTTTTATTGCACCAAAGTTTTTACAATGTTCACAAACAATACCATCTGCAACATCAAAAAATGCATCCCCTGTTATTTCGCATTTGCAAACATTGCAACAAGAAAAATCAAGATCGCTTCCGTTGTCTTTAAGTACTGTAAGCAAATAGTCTGTTACAATTTCGTCTACGTCCTTAGCTGAATATGCCAAATCATTAAGCGTTTTGAGTGTATCCAAAAACATTCTTGGTTGTGCCTCATCTGGTGTTAGTTTTGAAAGCACTTCAAGGGCTAATGATGCAGCATAAAACTTGTCTATATCGCTTGTTATTGTAGAGAAAGACTCGATTTGTGAACAATCTGTGATTACATATCTGCCGCTTTTTCCGCTAAGCATATAATCACCGAAGTTCATTGGTTCTGCGGCATAGCGAAGCTTTGCCTTAGGCTTAAGGCAGCCCCTTGCTGTTGCCGTAAGTTTGCCATATTCAAGAGAAACAAGTGTGACAATCATATCCGTTTCATGATACGGAACTGCACGCACAACTATTGCTTTAGTCTTGAGTTCGTCCATCTTGCTTTTACTCTTTCTTCAATGCTTTTAAATCATATCCGAGTTCTTTCATAACAAGATCATTGTCACGCCATTCATTTTTAACTCGGACATAGAGTGTCAAGAATACTTGAGATCCAATCATTTCTTCAAGATCTTTTCTTGCTTTTGTTGCAATTTGCTTAAGCATCTCGCCACCCTTACCTATAACAATGGCTTTATGAGATTGTTTTTCCACGATAATATCAGCATCAATCTCACAAATTGGCTTGTCTTCTCTTTCCTCAAATTTATTGATGTAAACACCAATGCCATAAGGAACTTCTTTATCAAGAAGATATAATGCTTTTTCACGAATGATTTCTGTTGCCATAAAACGCATAGTGCTGTCTGTAAACATATCTGTAGGATACATTGGAACACCATATGGCAAGAGATCAACTAATTCTTTGACTAGTGGCTCTATGTTTTCTTCTTTTTTAGCAGAAATTGGGACCACTGCTTTTAAACCTTCTATTGCACTAAGTTTTTCAAGAGATGCAAAAACAGTTTCCTTTGTGATGGCATCTTCTTTATTTAAAGCTACGACAATAGGAACTTTCTTTGCGTTCTTCTCAAGAAATTCATAGTCATCTTTTTGAAGTCCTTTTGCTCCATCGATAACATATAAGACGCCATCAACATCCTTAAGGCTCTTCTCTACTGCTTGCATCATGTATTCACCAAGATGATTGCGCACTTTGTGAATGCCCGGAGTATCAATTAAAACCATTTGATAATCATCTTTGTTGATGATGCCAAGAAGCTTATTTCTGGTTGTTTGTGGTCGCCAAGAAACAATAGAAACCTTCTCACCTACAAGTGCATTGGTGAGAGTTGACTTGCCTGCATTAGCAAGTCCTGCGACACATATAAAACCACTTCTAAAATTTTCGTACATATTTCCCTTTATCTTGAAAGCCCTATATCCGCCATAATAGCTTTTTGATGGGCTATCATAATCTTTTCATCTTCTGGTTCAACATGATCAAAACCAAGTATATGCAAAAAACCATGACATGCGAGAAATCCTATTTCTCTATCTACAGAATGACCATATTCTACAGCTTGTTCTTCTGCACGTTTTCTGCAAATCATAATAGAGCCAAGAAGCACTCTGTTTCCGTCATAGTCATCAAATGAAAACTTATCTTTTGCAACTGGCAATTCAAGGCCATCAAAACATGGAAAGCTCAAAACATCTGTCACTTTATCAACACCACGCGCAGATGAATTGAGGTCCTTAATCGTCGCTTCATCAACAATTGTCATATCAATGACAAAAAAGTCTTGTTGATTCAAGTGACGAAAAGTTGCCTTCTCAACTTTTTTAATTAGACTTTTTTCGTGCCAAGTTGCACCTGAAATTCTTATCATTTATCTTGCGGAACCTTTTTTCTTCTTATCGTAATTGATACGACTATGATGAATAGATGGCAATACTTCAATGATAGTTTGTTTGATGATAGCTATATCACCCATTGTGATTGGGCATTCGTCAAACTGACGAAGTTCAAGTTTTTCATCAACAAGTTTATTGATTCTTGCTTCATATTCTTCTTTTGTATCTGGCATATAAGCACGCATTGCTGCTTCGATTGTATCTGCAATCATTATGATAGCTGCAATCTTAGTTTGAGGCTTTGGACCAGCATATGTGTATTTATCAACAGCAAGATCACCCTCTTCTTTAAGTGTCAATGCTTTACGATAGAAATAACCAACTGGAGATGTTCCATGGTGTTCACGGCAAATAGCCACGATTTCTTTAGGAAGTCTGTTTTGTTTAGCAAGGATTTCACCGAACAAAGTATGTGATGTAATCATTGAAACAGAAACTTCTGGAATAAGTTCATCATGTGGGTTGTATGATGATTGGTTTTCACTGAAATAGATTGGAGCTTTAAGTTTACCAATATCATGGTAGTATGCTGCGCATCTTGCCATGTTTGGATTCTCACCTATTGCAGAAGCACAAGCCTCAGCAAGGTTACCAACGACGAGTGAGTGGTTGAATGTGCCTGGTGCTTCACTTGCGAGACGCTTAAGTAGTGGGTTTGACAAATTGCAAAGCTCATTAAGTCTGAAGTCATCTGCGATATTAAATGCACCTTCAAAGATTGCAACCAAAGGCATAAATACAAGTGCTGCTGCGATGTTTGCACCATAACTCCATACAACATTCCACAAAAGGTTAATTGACACATCACCATTTGCGAGAGTAAGTGCTAATACTAATGGTTGAACTGAAATTGGCAAAAGCATTGCAACAATCAAGAATTTAAGACGCGTAAAGTGTCTATGTTCAACGAAGTTGATAAGCACTGCGGCCATTGAGTTACAGATTATTGCTGATACTACCATTGGGAAGCTAACGGCAACGCTGCCATCTGCAAATCCAAAAGCAATAAGCATTACAATACCAATAACTGCCGTAGAAAGAGTTGCAGTACGCCTATCAATAAGTTCAATAAGAACTAACGTTGAAACTGCAATTGGCATTGCATATACGTTATCAAGCAAAGTACAAGCTGCCATCGTTGCAATATATGTAATGACAGTCATGATGGTAGTAAGCCAAAAATCTCTTATGCTTGAGCCACGTTTTTCGGTATATCTATAAACACCGAACTGCAACAGTGCAAAGATAGCAGATATAGACACAAAAATGCCCAATGTCACGAATATTCTATCAAGTGTAAACATCTTGAGAAAATCATTCACAATAAACAATGTGAACGCTGTGACCGCGACACTTGCAATAATAACTGCCATAAAAGTCTTGCCCATATAATTAGAAAATTTCTTCCTAGCAAGCTTTTTCTCGCGCTCTACTCTTGATAAATCTTTGATATCATCAATCATCTTTATTCTCCAGTTAATGTTAAAACATTAATCTTTCTTATTTTCGTATTTTTCGTATGCGTTAATGATTCGTGTAACGAGTTCATGACGCACAACATCTTTTGCGGTAAGTTTAACTATTTTAATGCCCTCAACATCCTTGAGAACTTCAAG